>NZ_WWCX01000004.1:0-162255 GCF_009857655.1 Duganella vulcania | reverse complement strand
CAGTCTACCGCGAGTACGCGTGTGACCCGCGCACGCCAAGTGCCCGATTCCACCAGCAGCGGCCCGCCTCGAAGCCATCCTGCACCCGCGCATCCGCGACGCCGCGCTGGCCGCGGCCGCCGCGGCCACCGGCAGCTACGTCATCTTCGCCGTGCCGCTGCTGGTGGAATCGGGCACTTGGCGTGCGCGGGTCACACGCGTACTCGCGGTAGACTGCCCGGAAGAAGTGCAAATCGCCCGCGTGATGGCGCGTAACAATCTGCCGGAAAGCCAGGTGCGCGCGATCATGGCGGCGCAGGCCAGCCGCCAGCAAAGGCTGGACGCGGCGGACGATGTTATCGAAAACGGCAACGGAATCGAGGCTTTGGCGCCCCAAATCGAGCGTCTGCACGATTTATATTTGAAAATGCGCTGGCAATTTCAAAAAGAACGGTAACAATATCCTCGCAACGTTTGTAATTTTGCTTGGCTTGCTTCAAAATCACGGGAATTAATCGCAAGTCCACCTACAGAGGGATGTTATTTTGATTGTCTACGAATATCCTTTCAACGAGCGCATCCGCACGTTGTTGCGATTAGAGGATCTGTACGAGAAATTCAAGTTCTTTGTGCATCAAGAACATCCTATGCAGCACCACGTCGCGCTGGCGACCATCTTCGACATGCTGGAGGTGGCCGGCCGCGCCGATTTGAAATCCGACCTGCTGCAAGAACTGGAGCGCCAGCGCCAATCGCTGCTGGGCTACCGCATGAATCCCAACGTCCAGGCGGAAACGCTGGACGCCATCCTGGCCGAGCTCGACGGCGTGAGCAGCGCGCTGGTCGCGGCCCAGGGCAAGACCGGCCAGAACGTGCGCGACAACGAATGGCTGATGAGCATCCGCGGCCGCACCATCATCCCCGGCGGCGCCTGCGAATTCGACCTGCCGTCCTACTACGCGTGGCAAAAGCGTCCGGCCGAGCAGCGCTTCAACGACATCGCCGCCTGGTTCGCGCCGCTGGCGCCGCTGTTCGACGCGCTGGGCCTGGTGCTGCGCCTGCTGCGCGATTCCGGCGGCCCGGTCAAGATGATCGCCGTGGCCGGCAGCTACCAGCAGATGTTGCAGGGGAAGGTCTACCAGATGCTGCGGCTGACCTTGGACGAATCGCTGGGCGCGATCCCGGAGATCTCGGCCAACAAATACATGCTGTGGGTGCGCTTCACCTCGCAGGGCGGCGACCTGAAACCCAAGCCGCTGGAAGATGATGTACCATTCGAGCTCACCCTCTGTAACTTTTAAAGATTGATCATGGCCACCGTAGTTGACTGCCCTACCTGCTCCGCCAAAGTGGAGTGGAAGGAAGAGAATAAGTATCGCCCGTTCTGCTCGGAACGCTGCAAGCAAATCGATCTCGGCGCCTGGGCCGAGGAAAAGTATGCCATCCCGGCCGCTCCGCCGGTCGATCCGAACGACGAAGAATAAATCCTATCGCGGCTTGACGGCCTGTCCGGTGTACAGCACCGGCCCGCTTGGCGCGGCCGAGCCTCCCTGAGGTTCCAGCGTCATCTCGAACGACCAGCCCGCCTCCAGCGGCGGCAACTTGTCCAGCGCCAGCTTGGCCTGGCGGTCCTGCTCCAGCAAACCCAGCGACACCGGCGCGGCCCAGCCCGGCGCGGATATCCACAATTGCAGCGCCTTGCGGTTGGCGACCACGGTGTCGTGCAACGGCGTCAGCGTCAGTTGGCGGTCCGCGCCCACCAGCGCCACCCAGGCGGCGCTATTGTCCTGCGGCGCGGACAGCACCGCGACCCACGCCGGTCCCGGCGGTTCGGGGCGCAGCACCAGCAGCGCGCCCAGCGCCACACAGGCCGCCAGCGCGGCGCCCGCCAGCCCGCGCCAAACGCCCACCTGATGCCACCAGTTCGTCATTGGTCGCCGTAGCGAACCATGTCCAGCCACGCCAGCAGCGGAATGGTGGCCGGCAGCAGCGGCTCGACACCGACCGCGCCCTGCCATGCGAAGGCCTGGCCTTCCAGGCTTTGCGGCTCGCCGCTCCAGTCGCGGCTGATGAAGAAGTGCAGCCGCACATGCGCGTGTTCGTACACGTGTTCGACGCCGCACCACTCCTCGGCGCTGTTGATATGGAGGCCCAGTTCCTCGACGAACTCGCGCTTCAACGCTTGCAGCACGGTCTCGCCCGGATCGACTTTACCGCCGGGGAATTCCCAATAGCCTTCGTACGGCTTGCCGGCCGGACGCTGGCCCAGCAGCACGTCGCCGTTGGGCTTCATCAGGATGCCGACCGCGACGTCCACCGGTTTGACCTTCGCCTGTGCGCCGCTCATGCCTGCTTCCCGGCGAAGTCCTTGGCGAACTGCCAGGCCACACGGCCCGAGCGCGAGCCGCGCTGCAAGGCCCAGCGCAGCGCGTCGGCGCGCGAGGCTTCGATCTGCGCCTCGGTGCAGCCCAGCGACGACAGCCAGTGGCCGACGATGGCCAGGTAGTCGTCCTGCTTGAACGGATAAAACGTCAGCCACAGGCCGAAGCGTTCGGACAGCGAGATCTTCTCTTCCACCGTCTCGCCCGGATGTAGGTCGCCGTCCTCGTCGTGCTTGTAGCTCATGTTGTCGGACATACGCTCCGGCATCAGGTGGCGGCGGTTGGAGGTCGCGTAGATCAGCACATTGTCCGACTGCGCCGAGATGCTGCCGTCCAGCGCCACCTTCAGCGCCTTGTAGCCGCTCTCGCCCTCTTCGAACGACAGGTCGTCGCAGAAGATGATGAAGCGCTCCGGCCGTCCGGCCACGATGTCGACGATGTCCGGCAGCTCGGCCAAGTCGGCCTTGTCGACTTCGATCAGGCGCAGGCCGTCCTTGCCGAACTGGTTCAAACAAGCCTTGATCAGCGAGGACTTGCCGGTGCCGCGCGCACCGGTCAGCAGCACGTTGTTGGCCGGCCGGCCCTGCACGAACTGGCGGGTGTTCTGCTCGATCTGCTCTTTCTGCGGACCGATGTGCTGCAAATCGTCCAGCGCGATCGGCGACACGTGGGCCACCGCCTGCAGATAACTGGCGCCGCCGCCGCTGCGTTTCCTCCAGCGGAAAGCGAAGCCCAGCTTCCAGTCCGGCTCGCGCGGCGCCTGCGGCAGCACCGCCTCCACGCGCGCCAGCAAGGCCTCGGCGCGCACCAGGAATTGTTCGAGAGGCGTCGCCATCTTAGGAACGGTAGTCGGCGTTGATGCTCACATAGTCGTGCGACAGGTCGCAGGTGTAGACCGTGGCGGCAGCCGCGCCGCGCGCCAGCTTGACGCGCACCAGGATCTCGCTCTGCTTCATCACGCGCTGGCCGTCTTCTTCCTTGTAGTCCGGATTGCGGCCGCCGTTCTTGGCCACCCACACGTCGTCCAGGTACAGATTGAGCTTGCTGACATCGAGGTCGTCGACGCCGGCGTAGCCGATGGCGGCCAGGATGCGGCCCAGGTTAGGGTCGGACGCGAAGAACGCGGTCTTGACCAGCGGCGAGTGGCCGATCGAGTAGGCGATCTTGCGGCACTCTTCCACGCTGGCGCCATCTTCCACGGTGATGGTGATGAACTTGGTCGCGCCCTCGCCGTCACGCACGATGGCCTGCGCCAGGAACAGCGACAGCTCGGTCACGGCGGCCGCCAGTTCGGCGTATTCCGGCGAGTCCACCGAATTGATTTCCAGCGTGCCGGCGCCGGTGGCGATCAGCATGAAGGAATCGTTGGTCGAGGTGTCGCCGTCGATGGTGATGCAGTTGAACGACTTGTCCGCCACCTGCTTGACCAGCACGTCCAGCACCGGCTGCGCGACCTTGGCGTCGAACGCCAGGTAGCCCAGCATGGTGGCCATGTTCGGCTTGATCATGCCGGCGCCCTTGCTGATGCCGCTCATGGTGACGGTGTGGCCGCCGATGGTCACGGTGCGCGAGCCGGCCTTTGGCTGCGTGTCGGTGGTCATGATGGCTTCGGCCGCGTTGTACCAGTTGTCGGCCTTCAGGCCGGCCACCGCTTGCGGCAGGCCCGCGATCACCTTGGCGGCCGGCAGCGGCTCCAGGATCACGCCGGTGGAGAACGGCAGGATCTGCGACGCTTCGCAGCCCAGCTGCGCGGCCAGCGCGGCGCAGGTCTCGTTGGCCAGCGACAGGCCCAGCTCGCCGGTGCCGGCGTTGGCGTTGCCGGTGTTGATCAGCAGCGCGGCGATTGGCTTGCCGCTTTCCTTGGCGGCCGCCAGGTGGGCCTTGGCGATCTGCACCGGCGCGGCGCAGAAGCGGTTCAGTGTGAACACGCCGGACACGGTGGCGGTCGGCGCCACCTTCATCACCAGCACGTCCTTGCGGTTCGGCTTCTTGATGCCAGCTTCGGCAAAGCCGATTTCGATGCCGGCTACAGGCTTCAGTGCGGAGGCGACGGGCAGAGGGGAATTGACGGCCATATGAGTGTTCTCGTGAGTGGAAAGTGGGAGCCGCTATTGTAATACCTGACGGCCAGAATGGCGCATCGCATCAATGTGACTAACGGTCACTCTAAAAGACCACTTCCACAAAGCATGATTTATCCTTAAATTTGCTCAAAAAGCACTAGAAGGATATCGTACAACCCCATGAATTTATTGATGAAAACGTTATCTTGATCGTAAAAACGACAACATTTTAGTACGTCCGTTCTAATTTTCAAAAAACCGTTTCATGCCGTACGGAAATTAGTTTAAGGTCTAGCCCGAATGCCCCATCCCCGCATGTCTCGAGACAAACAAGGCGACATGATCGCCGAACGCAGTACACAGCTGACAACAAATCAAAGGATACAGACCACATGAAAAAGAAACTTTTAGTAGCAGCCATTTTCGCCGCCACCGCCGCCATGCAAGCGCAGGCCGCCACCCTGGGCGACGAGAACCTGAGCATCAGCGGCTTCGGCACGCTCGGCGTCGCCAAGAGCAATACCGACCAGGCGCAATTCGCCCGCTACAACCAGGCCGAAGGCGTGGCCGACAAGGCCAAGATCGGCCTCGACACCAACCTGGGCCTGCAAGCGACCTACAAGATCAACGACTGGCTGTCCGGCACCGCGCAGATCCTGACCCGCAAGAACACCAGCCCGACCTTCACCACCGACCTGACCTGGGCCTTCCTGAAAGCCCGCGTCAACGACGAAGTGAGCGTGCGTGTCGGCCGCGTCGTGCTGCCGACCTTCCTGATCTCGGACTACCAGAACGTCGGCTACGCCAACACCATGATGCGTCCTCCGATTGAAATGTACGGCCAGGCGCCGATCGAAAACGTGGACGGCGCGGACATCAACTTCCAGCGCGCCTTCGGCGACTTCAACTTCACCACCCAGGCCTTCGTCGGCGTCAGCCGCGGCAAGCTGTTCGTGCCGACCGGCGCCGGCTCGGTGGCCACCTACCGCGCGCCAGCCGCCGGCATCAGCTTCACCGGCGAATACGGCCCGTTCCTGGTGCGCGTCGGCCACGCCCGCGCCGACCTGAAGATCAACGACCTGGCGCCGATCAACGGCCTGACCGCCCAGCTGACCCAGTTCGGCTTCAAGCCGCTGGCCGATGACCTCGGCCTGACCAACGGCAAAAAGATCGCCTTCACCTCGATCGGCGCCACCATGGACTGGCACAACATCGTCGTCCAGACCGAATACGCGCAGCGCCGCGCCAAGGAAGCGGTCTATATCCCCGACACCAACGCCTGGTACACCATGGTCGGCTACCGCGTCGGCAAGGTGCTGCCTTACTACGCACACGCTTCCTACCGCGACGCCGGCAGCTCGGTGACCCCGCCTGCCTCCCTGCCGAAGAACCATCCGCTGGGCGCGGCCGTGTATGGCCTGCTGCCATCGCCGGAACAAACGTCCGACCTGATCGGCGTGCGCTGGGACTTCGCCAAATCGGTGGCCCTGAAAGTGCAGGCCGACCGCGTCAAGCCCAAGACCAAGGCCGGTTCCCTGATCTTCGTCAAGCCTGGCTTCAGCGGCAACGTCACCGTTGTCGCCGCGGCGCTCGATTTCGTCTTCTAATCCGGAGTCCCACACATGAAAAAAATGATCATCGCCGCGCTGTTGTCGTCGCTGGCCGCGGCCGGCGCCTCGGCCGAAACCGTCGTCATCGTCAGCCAGAAGAATCCGGCGACCCGCATGTTCTCGGAACAGGCATCGCAATTCTTCCTCGGTAAATCCAACCTGTTCACGCCGGTCGACCAGGCCGAAGGCTCGCACATCCGCGCCGACTTCTACCAGAAGGTGGCGGACAAGGACCCAGCCCAGGTCAAGGCCCTGTGGTCCAAGCTGGTCTTCACCGGCAAGGCCACGCCGCCGAAGGAGTATCCGAACAACGCCGAGGTGAAGAAAGCAGTTGCTGCCGATCCCAAGGCGATCGGTTATATTGACAAGTCGGCAGTGGACGACACCGTCAAAGTGATCCTGACCCTGCCTTAACCTCCAGGTAGCCCTGGCCCCCTGCCGTCCGCGCGGACGGCAGGCGCGTGCGCTCCTGGCACCGCCACAAGGAGTGTACGTTTTGAGTCTATCGCTGCGCGCGAAATTTCTGCTGCTGAGCGCCGTCATCCAGGCGCTGGTGGTTGGCCTGCTGATCTGGAACAGCCTGCGCCTGATGAACCACGCCGTCAGCACCAACGCCGAACGCGTCGCCCGCGAATATGCGGTCACGCTCAACCTCTCCCTCAGCCCCTACGCCACGCGCGGCCGCCTGCCCGAACTGACCAACTACCTGGCCGAGATGCTGGCCGATCCCGACGACAGTTTTCTGCGCTACCTGGTCATCCTCGACGAACAGGAACGGACCATCCTCGAAGTGGGCAAGCGCAAGATGCCGCTGCCGGAGATCCTGCGGCAAGGCGAAGGCACCAGCTTCAAAGGCGTGCATACGCTCCTCGACGGCGCCATGCTGCACGCGCGCTCACCGCTGCTGCTGCGCGACGGCCGCGTGGGCTCCATCAATTTCGGCCTCACCACCAAGGACCTGAAGCAGGCGCGCGACGAGGTGCTGCTGCAGGGCGGCGTGATCTCGCTGGCCGGATTCGCCACCGGCCTGCTGCTGTTCTACGCCTTCACGCATGGCATCGGGCGCCGCCTGAACGCGCTCACCGGCCAGTCGAAGCAGATGGCGCTGGGCGACTACAGCAAGGCGCTGCCGGTCGAGGGCCACGACGAAATCGCCGTCTTCACGCGCGCCCTGAACGCCATGAGCGCGGCGCTGCGCGAGCGCATCGCGCAGCTGGAGCAATCGCAGCAGCGGCTGTCGGAATCGGAGGCGCGCTTCAAGACGCTGTTCGACATGGCGCCGCTGCCGCTCACCGTGTCGGACCGCGATGGGCGCATCGTCGCCGCCAACCGCGCGGTCACGCACACCTTCGGCGCCGGCGCGGCCAAGTTGATCGGCAAGCGCAGCGACGAGGTACCGTTCTGGGCCAGCACGCTGGAGCGCGACCGTATCTGGAACATCTACAAGACCGACGGCGCGGTACATGGCGCCATCGCCGGCGTGCTGCTGCCCGACGGCAGCGTGGGCAGCGTGGCGATCTGGTCGTCCTCGCTGACGCTGGACGGCAACGACTCCATCATCTGGGCGCTGCTGGACCTGACCGAGGAACTCAACGCCAAGCGCGAACTGAAGGACCTCAACGTCTCGCTGGAGACGCGCGTGCGCGACCGCTCGGCGGCGCTGGAGCGCGCCAACGCGGACCTGAGCGCGGCGCTGGAGACCTTGCAGCACACGCAGCACGACCTGCTGGCGGCCGAGAAGATGGCGTCGCTCGGATCGCTGGTGGCGGGCATCGCGCATGAACTCAATACGCCGATCGGCAACAGCCTGCTGGCATCGACCGCGCTGCGCGACCGCGTGACGGAGTTCGACCGCCATGTGGCGGCCGGCGCGCTGCGGCGTTCGGAGCTGACCGCGCACCTGGAGGAAGTGCGCCTGGCCAGCGAACTCATTTCCGGCTCGCTGCACAAGGCGGCGGAGCTGATCGCGTCGTTCAAGCAGATCGCCGTGGACCAGACCAACGACCAGCGCCGCCGCTTCGATCTGCTGTCGGCGGTGCACGACACCATGGCCACCTACATGCCGCGCCTGCGCCGCGCCGAGTGCGAGGTGGTGATGCAAATACCGGAGGGACTGACCTTCGACTCTTATCCCGGCGCCTTGTACCAGGTGCTGAATAACCTGGTCAACAACGCGCTCACGCACGCGTTCGAACAGCGCAAGGGCGGCACCATCACCGTGCGCGCGGAGGCCGTGGACGAGGACATCGTGGAGCTGATGTTCAGCGACGACGGCGCCGGCATGCAGGAGGATGTGCTGCGGCGGGTGTTCGATCCCTTCTTCACCACCAAGATGGGCCAGGGCGGGACGGGACTGGGGATGAACATCGTCTACAACATCGTCACCGGCGTGCTGGGTGGACGCATCACCATCGACTCGGCACCAGGCGTCGGCACGGCGGTGCGCATGCTGCTGCCGTACTCCGCGCCGCAGCGCGAGGCTGCGCGCTAGCGGACTAGTTAGACGGATAGTTGGCCGGATCAATGGCCGGTATGCCGTGATGGGCGAACACGTCACCGCCTTTCGGATGCTTTTGCGTCTTGCGCTTCTCGTCGGACGGCGGGCTGATGAAGACGATGGACGCTTCATTGGTATCGCGCAGGTTGACTGCGGCGCTGATGCCGCCATCACGGTAGCTGCCCATCACGCCAATGGCCATTTGCACGAACAGCGTGGCCGCGCCGGTGTTGCCCAGGCGCTTGTCGGTGTCGATGAACTGGGCGGACTTGCCGCTGTCGATCTCGGGACCGCCATGTGCAGCCTGGTCGGTCAGCAGGCTATGCAGGGCGATGGCCTGGCTGCTGTTTCCACCGGTGGCGGCAATGATGCGGACCGGGGCCTTGGCGCGCTCCGACTCGGGCAGCGTGCGCAATGCTTCCTGCCAGCCGGCCTGCAAGGCTTTTTCCCGTTCGTCGCGGCGCGTGAGCGGCTGGCCGTTCGCGTCGCTGAATTTGACGAAGGTCGGACGGTGGATATAACCAAGCGTGGGCAACTTGTCGAAGGTGGCCAGCTGTTCACGGTTCCAGGGAACAGGGAACCATGGCGTGGGCCGCCAGTCTTTCGGCGGCCGGTGCATCCACGGAATGACGCTGTCGAATACATGGGGCAGGCCGGTGCCGCGGACGTCCGGACGAGTGGCAAAAGCGGCGGCGGCTTCCAGCCACTCGGAAACGAGCGGTGTGCGTAAGGGCCCGTCATTTGGGCCGAGCTGAGTTGGATCCGCCCCAACTTGCGCCGGCGTGCGGGTAATTTCCTTGCGCTCAGGATGAGGAACGGACTGCTGCAGTGTGCAGTACATCCACCGTAAGGTGTTTTGCAAAAAGTCGTTGTCCGGATCATCCCAGACGAACGGACGCACCGGGTCAACCCGTTCACGGCGTGCCAGCACGAACAGCGCGGACGAGTCCGGCATCTCGGGGATGTAATAGCCGTCCTTGAGCAACTTGGGTCCATCCATGGGACGGGTGCTGTCGCGAAACGCCATGCTGTCGTCCGAATTAAGGACAATATAGGGCACGTCTGGATGGGTATCGAAGAACGCGAACACATCTTCAAGAATGTGATCTGGACGCTCGCCAAAGCGTCGGGGTCCCGCGACAAATAAATGCCAAGCCATGCCTGAGACAACTGCACCTTCAGCGAGCCCTATTACAGGGGCGTTCTCTTTGTCGGTCATTGTCGGATCGAGCGCCAAAGGTTCGGCGTTAAACACTGGCACTCCATAATACATGGGCGTGTATTGCGCGCCGTTCTCAAGTGTGTCGCCGCCACGTCCACCGTTGGTGCCATTTTTGTCCCTGGCACTCCATGGATATTTATTAACGTCTTGTTCCCGAACCGTTACGTAGGGACTTCCTCGTTGTAGCACGTCCCACAGCTTGCCCTGCCGGTACTTGTCCAGAGTGACACCGAGCCCGATAACTTCAAGCACGTATTCCTGACGAACTTGCCCAGCGGAGCCGGCGCGTTGCGCCGACACTATTGTTTTTAACTGTTTCTCCCGGGCTTGCGCGTCCAGTGATGCCGTCGTCCAGTGCACACCAAGCCACAGCGCGACCGCAATCCCGCAGCACCACCATCGTTTTTTTATCATCTTCTCGCTCAGCGCCAAACGTCTTTTATAGAAGGTCTACGCCCGACCGAAGTTATCGACGGTGGCCACCAGCGTCGCACCGCAACTGGTTTTATGGCCTTCGTAGGCAACGGCGACGCCGTCGATGGTGTGGTGAGGATCACCTTCGATGATGACGCACTTGCCATGCCCTTTGATCGGGCAGGTGCATTCGTCGCCGACGCGCGCGACAGCGATGCCGCCCACCGTAAAATGGGTGGCCGCGACGCGGACGACCTTGCCGCCGTGGCTGGTGGAGTCGTTTAAACGAATGACTTTACGCATCTAGTTTGACGGATAGTTGGCCGGATCAACGGCCGGTGTACCGTGATGGGCGAACACATCACCGCCTTTTGGATGCTTTTGCGTCTTGCGCTTCTCGTCGGACGGCGGGCTGATGAAGACGATGGACGCTTCATTGGTATCGCGCAGGTTGACTGCGGCGCTGATGCCGCCATCACGGTAACTGCCCATCACGCCAATGGCCATTTGCACGAACAACGTGGCCGCGCCGGTGTTGCCCAGGCGCTTGTCGGTGTCGATGAACTGGCTGGACTTGCCGCTGTCGATCTCGGGACCGCCATGTGCAGCCTGGTCGGTCAGCAGGCTGTGCAGGGCGATGGTCTGGCTGCTGTTTCCGCCGGTGGCGGCAATGATGCGGGCCGGGGCCTTGGCGCGTTCCGCCTCGGGCAGCGTGCGCAGCGCTTCCTGCCAGCCGGACTGCAAGGCTTTTTCCCGTTCATCGCGGCGCGTCAGCGGCTGGCCGTTCGCATCGCTGAACTTGACGAAGGTCGGACGGTGGATATAACCGAGCGTGGGCAACCTGTCGAAGGTGGCCAGCTGTTCCCGATTCCAGGGAACCGGGAACCATGGCGTAGGCCGCCAGTCTTTCGGCGGACGGTGCACCAACGGATTGACCCCGTCGAGTACGTGGGTCAGGCCGGTGCCGCGAACGTCCGGACGATTGGCAAAAGCGGCGGCCGCTTCCAGCCATTCGGAAACGAGCGGTGTGCGTGAGGGTCCCTCATTCTGGCGGCGCTGAGTTGGATCCGCCCCAACTTGCGCCGGCGTGCGGGTAATTTCCTTGCGCTCAGGATGAGGAACGGACTGCTTCAGTGTGTAGTACATCCACCGTAAGGTATTTTGCAAAAAATCGTTGTCTGGATCATCCCAGACGAATGGACGCACCGGATCAACCCGCTCACGCCGTGCCAGCACGAACAGCGCAGACGAGTCCGGCATCTCGGGGATGTAGTAGCCGTCCCTGAGGAGAGGAGCTTCGTTGGGAGGGCGGGTGGTATCGCGAAACTCCATGCTATCGTCCGAATTCAATACGATATACGGCACATCGGGATTGGCGTCGAAGAAAGCAAACACGTCCTCAAGGATATGGTCAGGGCGTTCGCCGAAGCGACGAGGGCCAGCTGCAAACAAATGCCAAGCCATGCCGGAAGAAACAGCACCTTCTGCAAGCCCGGGACGAGGGTCATTTTGCTTGTCTATCATTGCCGGATCAAGCACCGGTGGTTCAGCATTGAACACGGGTACCCCGTAATACATCGGCGTATACTGCGCACCATTTTCCAGCGTGTCACCACCGCGTCCACCGCTGACGCCTCCTTTATCCAGGCCGCTCCAAGGATATTTATTGGGATCCTGTTCGCGAATCGTCACATACGGACTACCCTTTTGCAACGCCTCCCACAGCTTACCCTGCCGATACTTGTCCAGAGTGACACCGAGTCCGATAACTTCGAGCACGTATTCATTGCGGGCCTGTCCGGTGGCGGCTGCGTGTTGGGTATGCACCTGCATGTGCGCTCGCGATTGTTGTTCGCTAGCTCGTGCTTGTTGGGTTACCATCATCCAACGCGCACCGAGCACCAAACCTACCACAGCCACCGGCCCTACAGCCCACCACCACAATCGGTTACCCATCGTTTGCTCCTGCATCATTAAACTATTCGGTTGGACTACCACCATGACGAATAACGTCCATAGCGGGATCAGAATGATAAGCGCAATAAACGCGCCCAGCAGATACTTCCATAATTTAGGTGGCTGCACGGTTACGTTCATGCGTGTCCCTTTTTCTCAGCAGTGGCAGCGACTGCGGTTCGCTTGCCACCCGTCGTCTCGCATACCACCGACGTTGGAAGTCCAACATGCAGCGCCGGCACGCAGGATGGCAATAGGCCGGTGCTGTAGTATTTCGCATTACCTTCGATTATTTCCCTACGCCACGCTGGTTCGACATTGCAGTAAATGGAAAAAGTCTTGATGAATTTTTCCCACGTCAAAATTGACGGTCTGGTGGATTTACTATATTGAAGTCGCCAATCTGCCACCGCGCACAAATATTGGTAAAACAACGGATCGCTCGCAGCCTTCCCGCCGCCTATGGCCACATCATACGCGGTGACCTGGCGATGGTTTTCCTTGCTCCCAATAATCGCGCCGTGGAAGGATTTCGGGCTGACCTCGTGCTGCCAGCGCTTCCGCGCCTCATTCGGACTTTCCCGAACGTCGCCCCTCACCGTTCCGTCTGGAAGACGTGTCGCACGCATGATGCGTCGCTGATCATCCGGGTTCGTTTTGCCCTGATTGTAGCTGTAACGCTCTTGGATCATGCGTAGTTCTCGCAGCCCCAAAATCTGCGGAGAACTACAAGGGTGTTTTCTACCGGTAGGATCGGGAAGCTCCTCCTGCCAAAAATTCAGTCCATCGCCGCTGGTAATGGCGATGGCAGAATCGATGGGATCAACTTCCTCGCAAGGCCCTTGGTCTTTTCTATCGAGCTTGGCCTGCACAGAATTTTTGGGAAATTCCTTTGAACCCGGATCGATCTGACCCGCACCACGCAAGTCGGCGACGACCGGCACGGGCAGCGCCTCGCCATTAATGCGGCGCAGACCTTCCCGCAGCCACGAGGCTGGCTTAACAAAATCCAACCGACTTTTTTCTGGCGGCCATGCCACCTCGGGGTTGCTGCTACGGTGACCGCGTCCTGACTCCGCCACGTGCGCGTGTTCATCTTCCCCCTCGATACGCAAGGCAAAATCGTGCGGAGCCTGCCCCACCAGTACAGGGCCCGAGGTTTTTTTAGCCGGGTCCAGTCGCTTCTTGCTCGTAAATACGCGTTGGAAGAAACCCTTGTTCTTGGTTAGTTCCGCAAAAGGCTGCAATTGACTAAACTTGGTTTTCCAGGTGACGTCGACCTCGTTGCTCCAGATACTAGTCTTTTTTTCGGTCTTTTCCGTCTCGGATAGCGTCGTGCCGCCGATATAGTCAGGCACTCCTGACCAGCCAATGCCCTGGATATTGTCAAGCGCCACAGTCATGTCTTCCGGGCAGAAATACAAGTAGACCTTGCCGCGATTGTCGCGATCCGCAGCAGGGCTCCATTTCGCCCCCACCATGCCACAATATTTCCCCTGGTCCGTCAGCGCCTGAATGGGCGGTGTGGTGTGTTTTTTGCCGACGACGCCATTTACAATATTCACCAGCGTTTTTACGCGTGCCTCCGTCGTTTGCCTGTCGGCGATGGTGTCATAATGGCCTTTCATGACCTCATCGTCTCCACCGCCGAACGGCCTGAGTCCCTCGATTGCCGAAAAAAACATGGTGGTATCCTCGACCAAGCTATACGGCGGGTGGGTCAACACCAGCGTGTCGGCCGGCCGTTGCTTGGCGTCTTTGGAATCAAGCAGGAACGCTTGCGCCAACAAGGAAATTAGGCACCCCTGGCTGTGCGCGACGATAGACACCGTTTCGTCGGGGTCGTAATCGTGGATCATTGTGATCAGCGCTGCCAGGCGCTTGGCGGCCAGCACCATGTACATGCGGCCCGGCGCGCTTAACAGGGGGCGTACAGGGTCGCCGCCCACGTCGAGCGGCGAACACAGGCCGCTGTTCCACATGTCGGGCAAGGTGGACGTGGCGTTGCCGAATGGACCGCCGCCCTTGGACAGGTCCTTGTCGAGACGGTTGCCAAAGCGGTCGGTGCGTTGGCCATTCTTGCTTTTGGCAAGGGGATCTTCTTCCCGAAATCCCCAGTAAAACGGAATCACCGGACTGTGCGTGGCGCCGTCCATCTTCCGCTTGAAATACACCGCGTCCGGGTCCGGCTCCAGCCGCTCCTTGTCCTCCGCCGTCGGCATGCGATAGGTGCCGGGGGAAAAGCAGCCCTTCGCGCCGCGCGCAATGTTGTACATCCGGGCATCCAGCCCCTGACAGAGCCCCTCTTCCACCGCACCATAGCTGGTGCCGACGTCATTCACGCCATGGATCACGATGATATTGCCGGGCAGGTCGGGTTTGACCGCGACCGTCTTGTCGGCAACGCGGTTGCTTTGCAGGACGCTGCATCCCTGCCCAACTCCATAAGATTGTTTTGGATAACTCATTTCATATGCCTGCTGTGTTTTGTCGTCTTCTTACGCTTTGTCCGAAAGGATCCGGACATTGGCAATATGCATGGCATCGCGCTGCAGGATGTCGGTCTTGCCCTGCGCATCGCTGACACCCTTGACCGTCGTGCCGTCGCTCATGTCGATCTCGAACTTGCGGTTAGGCGCGATGACCGCGCCGTCGGTATGCGGTCCATACTTGAGAAGGAATTTCTGATCCGGCGCACCACTGTCAAAGGTCGGCAGCTCGGTTGCCATCGTGGTCGGCCCCGAGAAAGGGAAGTTGGCCGCGTGCTGGCTGATGTCGCCCTTGCTGCCGAGCTTGATCCCGCCGCCGATCTTGATGAACGAGCCGTCCTCGGCAATAAGGTGAATTTCCTTGGCCATCAAGCGGATCACACCATCGCTGGCGCTGACCTTGACGTTCTTCGCGGCGTTGATTTCGGTGTCTTCATCCTGGCTTTGCAGCAGCAGCTTGCCGTGATGCGCAATGGCCTTAATGCCGTCGTGGTGCGAGAACAGGGAGATGCCCTTGCCTGCGTTCAGGTTGAAGCGCTGGCCAGCGGTCAGTTGCAGGTGCTGCTGCGCCACGCTGTCGAGGTTGCTGCCGGCATAGCTGACGATGCTCTTGGGCGTTGCGAAGCTTAGACCGTCCGGCGCGGTGATGCCGATGACCGGCGCGCCGCCCTCCGCGCCGTCGGGTGCGGTATTGCTGCCGTTCTCCCACTGCTTGATTTTCGATTGCAGTTCAGCCTGCGGCTTGTCGTCCAGCGGCAGGGCCTGATGCTCCGCAGCGTAGTTACCCAGGCTGCGGAATTGCTCCAGGCATTGTTCCATCAGCGACAGGTACTCGGCGCGCGCCAGTTGACTGTCCACCGCATGCAGGCGCTGCCAGGCGGTGAGCAGCAGGCCCTTGGCGGCACGCAGTGCGATATGCTCGTCGCTGCGCAGCTCCGCGCCCTCGCCGCGCGGCTTGGCCTGGCCGTTGCGCCGTGGATGGGTCAGGTGGCCCAGATTCAGTTCGCTGTGGCCGTGTTCACTGGCCAGTTGCGCGCTGATCTGGCCGGGCGTGTCGTCCAGGCGCAACTGGTTGTAGCGCGTGCCCTTGACTTCCTTGCTCTTGATACCCGACAGGTATTTATTACCGGGCAGCGCGCCGCTATGGCTGAAATCAGGCGGCGGCGCAACGCCGTTGTGCACGCGGCCAGTGATCACCGGCTTGTCCGGATCGCCGTTCAGGAACGAAACGAGCACCTCGTCTCCGGCGCGCGGCAGCGAGATCGCGCCCCATTGCGCGCTGGCCCAAAAGCTGGCCACCCGCAGCCAGGCCGAATCGCGCTCGGTATCGGAAGCGCCCGCGCCTTGCGCATGCTCGTGATCCACCGCGCGGCAACCGGGGAAGCGGACCTTCACCCGCCCCTGCTCGTCGCAATGCACCTCTTCATTGACTGGCCCGACCACCAGCACGCTTTGGGTCTGCACGCGTGGCAGGTCGATGCGTGGATCGAAGGCCGGCACGATCGAAATGCCGCGCCGCACGCAGGTGAAGCGGTTGGCGTAGCGTGCCTGGCGTTCCGCGCCGGCCTGTTCCAGCGCGGCGCCATGATCGGCGCCATCCGTGTGCCAGCGGTTCAGCGCAAACAGGCGGCGCGCCTTGTCGGACAGGGTTTTAGGCAGGTTGTTATCCGCCTCGACGTGCAGCTCGGTGATGACGAATTCGCGCTCTTCGGCCGGATGACTGTCGATTTCGGCGTGGCCGGTAACGCCTATCCATTGACCGACGCACAGGTCGCGCACGCCGCTTTCGGCCTGGAAGCATTTCGACTCGTATTCGTGGCGCAGCATACGCAGCGTGCCCAGGCTGTGGTAATCCTCGGCGTCGTCGCCAGCGTGCGGGGGATCGACCACGTGGTCGTCCAGGCTGGCGGCGAACTGGCTGCCGAGCGGCCCCTGGTCGTTGCGGCTGCTCTCCTGGGCGCTCATCATGCCGGCCCGCGCGTAATCCCAGCTGTGTCGGGTGACGCTGCCGGGAGTCAGGGTGCGCACAGCGTGCCAGGCGGTGATGCTGTCGCGGCTTTCGGTGCCGTCGTCGCGGTGGTAACGCACGAGGCCCGCGGCATTCTGCGCGAGGGACGAAACATCGTCGAACAAGGCCAGCGTGTGGGCCGGGGTGTCGTCGCTGCCGGTGTCGCTGGCGTCGCCGGGCCGGATGAACCAGGCCAGGCCGCGCCGCTTCCACAAGCGGCGCAGGAAGGCCGCATCGGATTCATTCGATTGCATGGTAAATTCGCGCGCCGGATAGTTGCTCTTCAACTGCCCCAGGTCGAATTTGAAAGCACGCGCCAGCACCGGATTGTTATGCTGCCATTCGCTCAGCAGAAGTTGGGTGATATCGACTTCGTTCTGGTTGCGGAAGACCCGGGTATTGCTGCGTTTTTCCATGATGGACAGGGCGTCGCGCACGATCAGCTGGTAAGTGGCCAGTCCGCCATCGCTCTCACCTTCCACCGCGACATCGACGATGCCGCACACCGAGCGCAGCGTGCCCATGTCGGTAACGAACTGCAATTCAACTGGCGCCGCGATCAGTTGCTTGGTCGGCACGCCGGCCTGGCTGGCGACGCATAGCAAGCGATATTCAATGCCACCGCAAATGGTTTCGATGCCGCTGACGTGCTTGATCAGCAAGGCATCGTCGGCGACGCCTTGTTCGTGGGACAGACGCAGGCGGATCGGACGCTTGGCTTCGCTCAGGCCCATGCCCACGGCCAGCCGCTCGTTCAAATTCATTTGGGTTCTCCAGGGGAATCGGGGCGCATGCGTCGCGACTCAGGCGGCATGGCATGTCGATGGCAGCTATTGTGCGAAACGCGGTGCGGGAGTTGCAATCAAATAACATGCAATAAAAAATATCATAAATGATAACTTTATTCGGTGGAGCATGTTACGCGTAAAACCGCCGGGCTGGCGCGCGATTGAACATGGCCCGAAGGCAGCCGAAAAAGGTGCGGGGAGCCAAATGAAAAACGGCCCGATCGTGGTTACGATCGGGCCGTTGAGGTCTGCGCCTGCGTCTGGCTTAGGCCAGCTTGCCGTGGCACGCCTTGTACTTCTTGCCGCTGCCGCATGGGCATGGGTCGTTGCGTCCGACTTTCAGGCCCATCTCCATCAGCTGCTCGCCGCTCAGGCCTTTCAGCTCCGGCGGCAGGCCGCCGAAGGCCGCTGGCGCTGGCGCCAGGAGTTCTTCCGGTGCCGCGTTCGGGTTGAAGTCGGCGTGCTGGTAGCTCACGTTCTCAACGTGCGACTGCTGCATCGCCGCTTCGGCCGCGTCGATCTCTTCGCGCGACTGGATGCGGACCGTCATGATCAGCTTGACCACTTCGTTCTTGATCATGTCCAGCATCTGGCCGAACAGCTCGAACGCTTCGCGCTTGTATTCCTGCTTCGGATTCTTCTGCGCATAGCCGCGCAGGTGGATACCCTGGCGCAGGTGATCCAGCGCCGCCAGGTGTTCACGCCAGTGGCTGTCCACGCTTTGCAGCATCACGTTGCGTTCGAAGCCGCCGAACGATTCCTTGCCGACGATGTCGATCTTCGACTGGTACAGCGCATCGGCCGCGGCCAGCACGCGTTCCAGGATGTCGTCGTCGTTCAGGTTCTGTTCTTTTTCCAGCATGGCGCGCAGCGGCAGGTCGATCTGCCATTCCGACGCCAGCGCCGCTTCCAGGCCCTTGATGTTCCACTGCTCTTCCACCGATTCCGCCGGCACGTATTCGCGCACCAGGTCGGTGAAGGCGCCGTGGCGCAGGGACTCGATCAGCTCCGAGATGTCGGTCGCTTCCAGCAGCTCGTTACGCTGCTGGTAAATCACTTTACGCTGGTCGTTGGCGACGTCGTCGTATTCCAGCAGCTGCTTGCGGATGTCGAAGTTGCGTGCCTCGACCTTGCGCTGCGCCGACTCGATCGAGCGCGAGACGATGCCCGCTTCAATCGGTTCGCCTTCCGGCATCTTCAGGCGGTCCATGATGGCGCGCACGCGGTCGCCCGCGAAGATGCGCAGCAGCTGGTCGTCCAGCGACAGGAAGAAGCGCGACATGCCGGGGTCGCCCTGGCGTGCGGCGCGGCCGCGCAGCTGGTTGTCCACGCGGCGCGACTCGTGGCGCTCGGTGCCGACGATATGCAGGCCGCCGGCGGCAACCACCTGCTCGTGCAAGGCCTTCCAGCCGTCGCGCAGCGCCTGCGATTGCGCGGCCTTGTCGGCGTCGCTCAGGTCAGGGTTGGCTTCGATGAACTGGATCTGCTTCTCGACGTTGCCGCCCAGGACGATGTCGGTACCACGGCCGGCCATGTTGGTGGCGATGGTGATCGCTTTCGGGCTGCCCGCCTGGGCGATGATTTCCGCTTCACGGGCGTGCTGTTTCGCGTTCAGGACGTTGTGCGGCAGGCCGCCCTTGGTCAGGATGCCCGACAGCAGTTCCGAGTTTTCGATCGAGGTGGTACCCACCAGCACCGGTTGGCCGCGGTCGTAGCATTCGCGGATTTCCAGCATCATGGCGTTGTACTTCTCGGCCGACGATTTGTAGACCTGGTCCTGACGGTCCTTGCGCTGCGAAGGACGGTTAGGCGGGATCACCACGGTTTCAAGGCCGTAGATTTCCTGGAATTCGTAGGCTTCGGTATCGGCGGTGCCGGTCATGCCGGCCAGCTTCGCATACATGCGGAAGTAGTTCTGGAAGGTGATCGAGGCCAGGGTCTGGTTCTCGTTCTGGATCTTCACGCCCTCTTTCGCTTCGACAGCCTGGTGCAGGCCGTCGGACCAGCGGCGGCCGGTCATCAGGCGGCCGGTGAATTCGTCGACGATCACCACTTCATTGTTCTGCACCACGTAGTGCTGGTCCTTGAAGTACAGCGCGTGCGCGCGCAGCGCCGCGTACAGGTGGTGCACCAGCGTGATGTTGGCCGAGTCGTACAGCGAGGCGCCTTCCGGCAGCAGACCCATCTTGGTGAGGATCGCCTCGGCCTTTTCGTGGCCGGCTTCGGTCAGCAGCACCTGGTGGGCTTTTTCATCCTTGGTGTAGTCGCCGGGGACTTCAACCTTGCCCTTGCCGTCCGGGGTTTCCTCGCCGATCTGCTGGGTCAGCAGGCGCGGGACTTCGTTGATCTTGTAGTACAGGTCGGTGTGGTTCTCGGCCTGGCCGGAGATGATCAGCGGGGTGCGGGCTTCGTCGATCAGGATCGAGTCGACTTCATCGACGATGCCGAAGTTCAGCGCGCGCTGCACGCGGTCGCGGGCTTCGAACACCATGTTGTCGCGCAGGTAGTCGAAACCGAACTCGTTGTTGGTGCCGTAGGTGATGTCGGACGCGTACGCCGCCTGCTTGGTGGCGTGCTCCATCTGCGACAGGTTGATGCCGGTCGACAGGCCGAGCCAGCCGTACAGCTTGCCCATGGTGTCGGCGTCGCGCTGGGCCAGGTAATCGTTGACGGTGACGATGTGCACGCCCTTGCCCGACAGCGCGTTCAGATAGGCCGGCAGGGTCGCGGTCAGGGTCTTGCCCTCGCCGGTGCCCATTTCGGCGATCTTGCCGTAGTGCAGAACCATGCCGCCGATCAGCTGCACGTCGAAGTGGCGCATCTTGAAGACGCGCTTGCTCGCTTCGCGGCAGACGGCAAACGCCTCGGGCAGGATCGCGTCCAGCGATTCGCCATTGGCGATGCGTTCCTTGAATGCAGGCGTCTTCGCTTGCAGCTCGGCGTCGGACAGTTTTTCCATCGCCGGCTCGAGCGCATTGATCTCGCGTACCGTTTTTTGGTATTGCTTGAGCAGCCGCTGGTTGCGGCTACCGAAAATCTGGGTCAGTAATGACATGCTTGAATTCTTGAAAAAACGCCGTTAAAAAAAGCTCTGTAGGTGAAAAACGCCTTACCGCACGGAGTTCGACTATGGCAAAAGACGGTGATTTTATCATGCGTCCGCGCCTACATTGGGTTATTGACCTGTTTAACAATAGCCCAAGGGTGAACAATGTCACAAAATTAAGCTATTTTAACCGGTGGTGACGTTTTTTTGCCGCTGTGATATGTTGCTGCGCATGCGATTCAACTCCTCCAACATCTCGATCAAGCGCCGCGCCCCGGTCGGGGCCACCGATTTCCTGCGCCGCGACGATAAAATGGCCGCCCTGCTGCCGGCCATCGAGCGCATGGCCGCGCTGCAAAAAGACTGCGCGGCGGCCCTGCCGGCCATGTTCAAGTACTGCGAGATCCTGGCTTTCGAGGCGGGACAATTGACCTTGTCGCTGCCGAACGCCTCGCTGGCGGCCAAATTGAAGCAGCAGCTGCCCAAGCTGCAGGAGACGCTGGCGCGCCGCGGCTGGAAGGTGGATGGCGTGAAACTGAAAGTGCAGATGACCAAGCCGGCCGAGATCAAGGAGCAGATGCGCTCGCTGTCGCTGACCGAGGCGGCCGTGACGGCCTTCGACGAGCTCGGTCACACGCTGGAGGACACGCCGCAGAACGCCACGCTGATCGCGGCGCTGAAGGCGATGGTGGCCAAGCGCCGCACCACCTAGCTTAAGTTAGCGCCCACTCACGCGCCATCTGGCGCAGGTACGACGGTGGTGCGACCTCATTGGTCTCGAACGAGACGATTTCATAGGCATCCGGATGCTTGAGCAGCTCCAGCAGCAGCTGGTTGTTCAGCGAGTGGCCGGACTTGTGCGCCTCGTAGCTGGCCAGCAGCGGGTGGCCGACCAGGTACAGGTCGCCGATGGCGTCCAGGATCTTGTGGCGCACAAACTCGTCGTCGTAGCGCAGGCCGTCCGAGTTGAGGATGCGGTACTCGTCCATCACGATGGCGTTCTCCAGCGAACCGCCGCGCGCCAGGCCTATGCCGCGCAACATTTCCACGTCCTGCATGAAGCCGAAGGTGCGGGCGCGGGCCACGTCGTGCACGTAGGAGACGTCGCCGAAATCCACGCGGGCGCGCTGCTGGGTGCCGTCCACGGCCGGATGGTTGAACTCGATGAAGAAGTCCAGCTTGAAGCCGTTGTGCGGGCTCAGGCGGGCCCATTTTTCCTTGTCGCCCGTGCCTTCGCGGATTTCCACCGGCTTGAGCACGCGGATGAATTTCTTCGCGGCCGGCTGTTCCTGCACGCCGGCTTGTTGCAATAAATATACGAAGGACGAGGCCGAGCCGTCCATGATGGGGATTTCCTCGGCGCTGACCTCGATGTACAGGTTGTCCAGCCCGAGGCCGGCGCAGGCCGACATCAGGTGCTCGACGGTCGACACGCGGGCGCCGTCCTTGACCAGCACCGAGGCCATGCGGGTGTCGCCCACCGCCATCGCGCTGGCGGGGAACTCCACCACCGGGTTCAAATCGACGCGGCGGAACACGATGCCGGTATCGGGCGCGGCCGGGCGCAGGGTCAGCTCGACCTTGGTGCCGGAGTGCAGCCCGACACCTGTGGTGCGGACCAGTTCTTTGATGGTGCGTTGTTTTAACATCCGACGATTATAGCGAAGTTGGGTCCGCCGCGCTGTCTACGGACTTTCCTTCAATCAAGGATGCTCGGCCTCGGCGTGGACCGTCTCGCGCCGCACCAGGTAGATGCCGCTGGCGATGATGATGGCGGCGCCCAGCAGCGTGTAGCCGTCGGGCAGCGTGTGCCACAGCAGCCAGTCGATCGCCACGCCCCAGGCCAGCGCCGAGTATTCGAACGGCGCCACCACCGACGCCTTGCCCGAGCTGAACGCGCGCGTGATCGCCAGCTGGCCGAGGAAGCCGCTCAGCGCCAGCGCCAGCAACACCCAGCCGTCCTCGGCGCGCACCGGCACCCAGTGGCTGAACGACATCGCCAGGCCGCCGCCGGCCATCATCAGCAGGTACCAGAACATCATGGACTCGTTGCTGTCGGTGCGGGCCAGCACGCGGCTGACGATGGCGGCCATCGCATAGCACGCGGCCGAGCCCAGCAGCGCCAGCCCGCCCAGCGTCAGGAAGCCCGTGCCTTCAGGCCGCAGCACCACCAGCACGCCGAGCAGGCCCACCACGATGGCGACCCACTGGCCGGCGCCCACCTTCTCCTTGAGCACGAACACCGACAGCGCCGTGATCAGCGACGGCGCGATGAAGAAGATCGAATACGCCTCGGCCAGCGACAGCGCCTTGAGGCCGTAAGCGAACGAGGTCAGCATGGCGATGCCGAGCAGGCTGCGGAAGATGTGCATGCCCCAGCGCACGCGGAAGATGCCGCGGAAGGCGCCGCGATACAGCATGTAGCCGCACAGCAGAGGCAGCGAACTGAGCGCGCGCATGGCGGTCACTTGCGTGGCGGGATAGTGGGAGGACAGCACCTTCATGGTGGTGTCCATGAACGAGAACATGGCGACCGCGGCCAGCATCGCATAGATGCTGCGCAGGTTTTCCGGGCGGGTGGCGGTGGACAGGGGAAGCTCCTTGCATCAGGTCCGTGCGGACCACTGGGAACGTCATCATGGCGACGTCCGGAGCCAGGACCAGGACAGAGCCCGGTCATGCGGATTATAGCAAAGCCGCTCAGCGAATGCCGCCGGTGCCGCCGTCCTGATAGAGGCCGTAGGCTTCCGGCATGTAGATCGACTGCACCAGCCAGCCGGCCTTCTGCTCGTAGGTGAAGTTGTAGTCGTGGATGCGCACCGGCCACTTGAGCCGGCAAGTCTTGTCGTCGAAGTCGATTTTTCCGATGTACTCGCTGTCCTTGGTCTTCTTCAAGTCCTGGCGGAACTGCATCTCCGCGCCGAACAGCTCGGCGTAGTGGTCGTTGAAGGCGGCCCTGGTCACGCGCAGCGGCCGGTCGCCGTCATAGGCGGACAGCAGCAGCAAAGGAAATTTATACAGCCGCGCCGAGGTGCCCGGCTCGTCCCGCAGCGCGGCCGCACGCA
The DNA here is from genome assembly GCF_009857655.1 of Duganella vulcania. Classification (NCBI taxonomy): domain Bacteria; kingdom Pseudomonadati; phylum Pseudomonadota; class Betaproteobacteria; order Burkholderiales; family Oxalobacteraceae; genus Duganella; species Duganella vulcania. The sequence continues at coordinate 138,737 of NZ_WWCX01000004.1, read as the reverse complement.
CGGCGATCCAGGCTGCGCGCAGGCTGTCCGGCGTGGGCGCCTGGCAGGCCAGCGCCGGGACCGATATGGCGGCCAACAATAGTGCGATGAGCGGTTTCATGCCCGCATTATAAACGGCGGTGCTTGTCGAAGAAGTTCCAGATCACGTCATTGGCGTCGATGTCGCGGCTGGTCTTGCCGATCGGCAGGCCGACATTGAACGGATCGGCGCCGGGCCAGGTATGGCCGCCCTCCCTGACGGTCGCCAGCGCCACGCTCAGCTGGCCGTTGCCGCGCTCCACCCAAGCCACCTCGGTGCCGTCGCCGGAGTCGCTGTCGATCACGCGGCGGCTCGCGCCTGCGGGGTCCAGGCCATTTCGCTTCAGCCAATAGCTGTAGCTGTCCTCGGCCGACAAATAGCCGCCCGGCTTGCCGCCATACGCCACCACCTGGTCCGCCGTGCCGTGCACCAGCAGCACGCCGACCTTGCCCGGCTTGGTATGGTGCTGCACCACCGGTTCCGGCATCGGCCCGCCCACCGATGCCACGGCCGCGAACAGGTGCGGCAGCTCGGCCGCGATGCGCAGCGCGAAGAAGCCGCCACGCGACAGGCCGGTCGCGTACACGCGCTTGCCGTCGATGCGGTAGTCCTGCTTGAGCTTGGTCAGCAGCGCTTCGGTAAAGCCGATGTCGTCGGTCCCCTCAAGATAGGACATGCCGAAACCGACATTCCAGTCCTGCTTGACGCCCATGGGGTAGACGACGATGAACTGGTGACGGTCAGCGGCGCGGTTCATTTGCGTGTACAGCATTTGTTCGGCCATGGTCATGCCGCTGCCGTGGAAATTGAAGACGACCGGGTAGGCCTTCTGCGGCTGGCCGGCGTAGGACGGCGGGGTGTAGACCAGGTAGCGGCGCTTCTCCTCCTTGTGTACGAGGGATTGCACCTGCGCGAACGCCGGGAAAGCGGCACAGGCAAGGACGGCAAGGCTGATCAGTATTTTCATGGGGCTGGTCTCGGTTAAGTGAACGAGCACCCAGCATAAAAAACCGCTGGTGAAACCCAGGTGAAATCCGGCGGGTTTCAGCGCGCGCGGCGCGGCACGATGTCGACACGGTACGCCGTCGCGCCGGCATGGCACTCCACTTCCCTGCGCATGGCTCCGGCGATCCGTCGCAGCAGATGCTGGCCATGCTGGAAACCTTGCGTGGCGCCCGGCCGCTCTGGATCGACAGTGTTGCTCAGGCTAAGCACGCCGCCGGCAAACGACAGCGACAACCGCGAGCCGGCGCCGCCATGAAACAAGGCATTGCCCAGGCAGTTGTTGACGAGCAGCGTGGACAGATGACGGTTACCCCACACCTCCAGCCGGTCAGGCAGGTCGAGCGCCAAGCGATCGTCTTCCCATGCACCGCCGTCCATCAGGCGCAGCAGGCCTTCCTCGATGCAGCCGCGCAGGTCGAACGCCTGCTCGGCGATATGCTCCGCGCGCGCCAACGCAAACAGCACGTCGATGGTGTTGCCGATTTCATCGACACCCGTGCGCAGCTGGGCCACGTCGTCCGCGTCCAGCGCGGAGGCTTGCGCCGGCCCGAGGATATTGTTCATGACCGTCAACGGCGTACGCAACTCATGGCTGACGTCGCGCGTGAACGCGTGCTCGCGGCCCAGCGCGGCCTGCAGTTCGGCGATAGTCGCGCCAAGCTTGCGCGCCAGGTAGCCAATCTCGTCGCGGCGATGCCGGGCGCTGAATTCAACCGGACCTTGCTGCGGCAGGGCGCGCACCTCGTTCGCCAGCACCTGCAACGGCGCGACCAGCCGGCGCGACAGCCAATAAGCGAGCAACAGCGCCAGCGCGATCAAGCCCAGCGCAACCGAGACCAGCACCCCGCCGACATCGCGGAACAGCTGCGACACCACCAGCAGCGGACGGACATCGGCCAACAGGTAGACACGCCGCGGTCCGGACTGCGCGGGCAGGTCGAGCGTGCGGAGGTGATAGTGCTGGCCGCCGCCGGTGGAGATTTCCGCACGCAGCTGGCCGGCGGCGACCCGTTCGCGCACGGCGGGCGGCAGCGCCTCGGCGCTGCGGTAGACCCGCATCGTTTCATCGGCGGGGGCCGGGACGGCGCCATGCAGGCGGAAATGCGCCGCCATGGCGACAGCTTCCCGTTCCAGCAGGCGATCGATCAGCATGTCTTCGGTGACGTAGGAAATAACCAGCGCCAGCCCCGTATAGGCCAGGCAGATCAGGACGGTGAAACCGGCCAGCGCGGCGAACAGACCATGCCGGATCGACTTAAACAACGGCCGTCTCCTCCGGCGCCAGCCGATAGCCGAGCTGCGGTATGGTGACGACCATCTTCCCGGCGCCGGCCAGCTCCAGCTGCTTGCGCAGCGCATAGATGTGCGATTTGAGCGCGTCGCTGTCCGGCGGGTTCGCGCCCCACAGCTCGTGCCTCAGTGCCGACCGGGAAACGGCGTGCGGAAACGCGGTGCACAGCATCAGCAGTATCTTGAAGCCGGCCAGCGTCAACGGCAGCGGCACGCCGCCGCAGAGGGCGCGCTTTTCGCGCGGCAGCAGCGTGAGCGGACCGACCCGCATTTCCTGACCGACGTGCAGCTGTCCGCGCCGCGCCAGCGCCTCGCAGCGCAGGGCAAGCTCGCGCAGGTCGAACGGCTTGGTCAGGTAATCGTCCGCGCCCTGGTTGAAGCCGCGCGCCTTGTCTTCGAACGCGTCGCGGGCGGTGAGCATCAACACCGGCACGTTGCGCGGCGCACGCGCCTTGATCGCGCGGCAGGCCTCCAGTCCATCGAGGTCGGGAAGATTCAGATCGAGCAGCACAACGTCGTACAGGTTGCGCGTCGCCAGGTCGATGGCCAGCGTGCCGGTGGCGGCGTGGTCGGTCTGCCACTTCAGTCCATCAAGGAAGGCCACTATCTGGCGCGCGATCGCCGCGTGGTCCTCCACCACCAGTATCGTCAAGGGCTTGCGGTTCACTGTCCGTTTGCCGGGCGCTTACCGCTTGGCGGGCGCGGCGACGCCCGGCCCGGCAGGCCAGCCGATACGCGCAGCGCGGCGCAGGCTGGCCTTGACCACCATGCGATGAAAGGGCGCGATGCAGAATATGTAGACCCGCCCCAGCAGGTTATGGCAATGGACCACCGTCGAGAGGGTCAATGCGCGCCCGCTGCCAGCCTCCGGTGCGCCGCTGCACAGGATCGACAGGCGGAAATCGAGATGCGTGTCATCCTCCCCCACCACCATCTCGGTTGCGTTGGTGCTGTAGACCTTGAAGATGCCAAGCCGTTCGGCCTTCGCGTCATGCGCCAGGGTTGCCAGGTGCGTGGCGGTCTTCAAACCAAAGCCGGCAACGATCAGATCGCGAAGTTTGAGGAGTTTCCCGATCCATGCTGGCTGGTGCGCAAAGATGAACCGGGCCAGCAGATCCGGATCATGCGAGGCGCCGGCCGGCAGTCCGATGGCAAACGCGTCGGACAGGTTGACCGACTTGTAGAGGTGGGTAATGCTGGACTGTGCGGGAAGCGCAACCGGCGCCACAAAGTTGAGTTCGATCGGCATACAAGCACTTCCAAAGGCAAGATGATGCAGGAACTATAACATCATAGGCCGGATGTTTCAGGCGGCCGCCCAATCACGTCTGCGGCAGCAGCATCACCAGCTTCAGGTCGTGCCGCTTGGCCGGGTGCAGCGTCACCTGGTTGAAGGCCAGGTCGCCCCGCCGCGGATGGCGGAAGCGGCGCAGTCCGCCTTCACGGCCGACCACGTCCTGCAAGGTCCACAGTTCGGCAAAGGTGGCGCTGGCCTCGGACAATTCGGCGATCAGGCCGGCCAGCGGCTGCTCGCTGGCATGCCGGCCGATGTCGGCGCGGAACTCGGCCACCAGCCGCCGGGCGCGCTCGGGCCAGTCGACGATGAGCTCGCGCGCCGCCGCGTCGATGAACATGTAGCGCAACAGGTTGGGCCGGGAGGGCGGCTGCGGACGCGGCGTCAGCCAGCCCGCGAACAGCTGCGCCGCCTGCGGATTCCACGCCACCGCGTCCCACTGCCGGTCGAGGATGTAGGCCGGCGCGCCGATGGCCGCGACCACCGCGTCCAGCGCTTCGGCCGTCTCGCCGCCGTCGTCGTCATGGTGCGGATCGAGGCGGTCGGCCAGGCCGAACAGATAGGCGCGCTCGGCGGCCGACAGCCGCAGCACTTCCGCCAGCCGCGCCAGCATCTTGCTGGACGCCTGCACCTCCCTGCCCTGTTCCAGCCAGGTCAACCAGGTCGGGCTGACGTCGCACAATTGCGCCAGCTCTTCGCGCCGCAGGCCGGGCGTGCGGCGGCGCCCGCCGCCGGGCAGGCCAACGCTGTCGGGCTTGGTGCGTTCGCGATGGGCGCGGATAAATTCGCCAAGTTTGGTGTGCATGGTAGTTGTTATACCAGGATAAGTACTTGTCTTGTTACAGGATAAAAACACGCCTATTCTGCCCTGACTCGTCCCTTCCTGGAGAAAAACATGAAACAGCAAGCCGTCGTCGCCCAGCAGTTCGGCAATACCGCCAGTGCCTACCTCACCAGCACCGTCCACGCGCAAGGCGCCGACCTGGCCGCGCTGCGCGAAATCGCCCGCGTGCTGGGGCCGCATCCGACGATACTGGACCTGGGCTGCGGCGCCGGCCACGCCAGCTTCGCCGTGGCGCCGGTGGCCAGGTCGGTGACGGCGTTCGACCTGTCGGCGGAAATGCTGGCCGTGGTGGCCGGCGCCGCCCGCGAACGGGGTCTGGACAACGTGCTCACGCAGCAGGGCAACGTGGCCAGCCTGCCGTTCGCCGACGCCACGTTCTGCATGGTGGTCACGCGCTTCTCGGCGCACCACTGGCTGGACGTGCCGGCAGCGCTGCGCGAAGTGAAGCGGGTGTTGAAGAAAGGCGGCGTGCTGATCGTCATCGACATCACCGCGCCGGAAAGCCCGCTGCACGACACCACGCTGCAGGCGGTGGAACTGCTGCGCGACGGCTCGCACGTGCGCGACTACCGGCCGTCCGAATGGCAGGGGATGCTCGAAGGCGCCGGCTTCAGCTGCGAGCGCGTCAGCGACTGGAAGCTGGAGATGAAGTTCGACGAATGGACCGCCCGCATGCGCACGCCGGCCGAACGGGTGACGGCGATCCGCAGCCTGTTCGCCACGGCGCCGGAGGAGACGCTGCAGTACTTCGCGGTACAGGCCGATTGCTCGTTCTCGATCGACTCGACCCTGTTCAAGGCCAAGCACGATTTCGGCGATATCTACTGACGGCGGCGCAGCAGCGCGACCAGCGCCGGGATCATCAGCCAGAACCCGGAGACCGGCATCAGCGAGACGCCGAGCACGGTCAGCAGCAACAGGGCGATGCCTATCGCAGCGGGGATGGGCGTCGCCAGTTTTTCCATCGCGGACACCAGCATGCCGACGATGAACAGCAAGAAGCCAAACAGCAGGAACCAGACCGCGAGGCTGGTCCTCTCGCTGCGCACCGCGTTGAAGAATCCCTGCGCCATCACTTCGCGATAGCCGTTGGAAAAGAAGGCAATCGCCACCGCGGTGTGGCCCAGCGCCACGAACATCATCCACTTGCCGATCCAGTTTTTCATGTGTTATCCAAAAAATAAGATTGGCAGCACGATACACGGGATGGTTACATGCCGCAAGCGGATCGTCGCCGGATCGCGGCTATACTTGAGGCTTGCTATCGGAGGAGCATGCGATGCCGCGCGACGTGCCATCGGAACCGCGCAGCTGGCTGTTGGAGCGCCGCTGCACGCTGAGCCAGCGCCAGCTGCTGCTGGTGTTCGCGTCGCTGTGCGTGCCGTCGGCGCTGGTGGCGCTGGCCTTCCTGTGGCAGGGCTACTGGTACGTGCTGGCTTACGCCGTGCTGGAACAGGCGGCGCTGGCGGCAGGCCTGCGCTACTGCGCGCACCATCGCGGCGACTATGACCGCATCGATATTTCTCCCGGCGTGGTCATCGTGGTGGAGCAACGCCGGGGCCGCCGACGCAGCACGCTCAGGCTGCATCCCCGCACCACCCGTTTGCTGCCGCCGCGACGCGACAGCGATCCGATCCAACTGGACGACCGTGGCCGGCAGATCGAGGTCGGCCGCTTCCTGGGCGTGGCCCAGCGGCGCCGGCTGGCCGATGAACTGGCGCTCTGCCTGGGTTACTGATCCGCCTTCAAGGCCAGCAAGGCCGCGCGCAGCATGCCGCAGATCTGCGGATCGGCGCGCATCGCCTCCTCGCTCAGGTTGGCGCCCAACAGCGGCAGGGTAATCGACGCGGCCTCCACCACGCGGGCCGACATCACGGTGATGGTTTCGCGCAGCGAAGCGTAGGCATGCGTCGCGCGCGGCGAGGCGTTCAGCAGCGCCACCGGCTTGTCGATGAAGGATTCATTGCCGACCATCCAATCGAGTCCGTTCTTGATGGCGCCGGTCACGCCATGCGCGTATTCCGGGCTGGCGATCACCACCGCATCGGCGGCCAGCAAGGCATCACGCAGCGCGGCCACCACCGGCGGCGGCTCGGCGATATCCGGGTTAAACAACGGCAGCTGTCCCAGTCCCTGGTACAGCCGCACCTCGATGCCGGGCGGCGCCACATCGGCCATCACGCGCAGCAGCATCGAGTTGATCGAGGCGGCCCGCAGGCTGCCGGATATGGCAATTACTTTCATGGGTATTTTCTGCTGGTATGTATCACGTTCAGCAAGGTGACTGTGGTCAGGTCATCAATGAATACAACAACGTAGTGCTTATGCACCACTAGTTCAAATGTACCTCGCGACTCGCTTTTTTCTCAGCTCGAATAGCAGCCCACTCGGCTGCTGAAAAGACGCGATTGGAACCATCCCGCAGTCCAGCCATCGCCGCGCTTATCTTGGCTTTGGCCCAATCCGCATGATCCGCTTCGCTAGAGGCTACGTGCTCACCGCTGGTAGCCAGCCCTTCCCAACTCAGAAAACTCATCACTTCCTCCATCGAACGCGCCTTGGAAATCATACCTCCATTTTTCTGCCCGCGATGAAGCCACACGTGACGCCAATTAAATCCCGCTTACCAGACATTGCCACGCGTCAATATTCAGACTGATCCAGAATGACAATATAAAGCACGATCACTACCTGAAGGAGATTACCGTGGACGATTGCAAAACAGCCGGGACTTCGCTGCCGGCGGACTTGCCGCAGATCTGGCGCATCCGCTTCGATTTGATCGAACAGGCGGGCGGACCGGACCTGAGGCATGTGGCGCAAGGCGCTGGCGTATTGGCTGATCGGCTTCATGCTGGTGATTCTGCTCGAGGTCACCATGCCGGGCATCGACTGGGCGCCGCTGCAAAAAGCAGCCGGAATGGCCACGACCGCGCTGTACGCGCTGCGCGCCAACATCGACTACTACAAGAAAATGGTCTTGCACGATAACGGCTGGTGGTAAAGACAAACGGCGCCGCGGCGCCGTTTTTTACTGCATCCAACCAGACCGGCGCTTACGCCTGGGCCAGCAGGGTTTCGGCGTTCGACACTTCGAACTTGCCGCCTTGTTCGATGTTCAGCTGCGTCACGACGCCGTTCTCGACCAGCATCGAGTAACGCTGCGAGCGGGTGCCCATGCCGAACTTGCTGAAGTCGGCGTCCAGGCCCAGGGCCTTGGAGTAGGCGGCGTTGCCGTCAGCCATCATGCGGACGGTGCCGGTGGCTTTCTGGTCACGGCCCCACGCGCCCATGACGAAGGCGTCATTGACCGAGATGCACCAGATTTCGTCGACGCCCTTGGCTTTCAGGTCGGCGGCGTGCTTGACGTAGCCTGGCACGTGCTGTGCCGAGCAGGTCGGGGTGTAGGCGCCTGGCAGGCCGAAGATGGCGATCTTCTTGCCCTTGACCAGGTCTTGTACGTTGAACGTGTTCGGGCCCAGCGAGCAGCCTTCGGTTTCGGTTTCGATGAATTCGGACAGGGTGCCTTCTGGCAGGGTGTCGCCAATCTTGATGGTCATGGATGACTCCTTTTATAAAATGTGGAACGTAAAAAAGCCGCGCCAAGGCGCGGCTTTCACCGGCTTAGAGCCAGCAGTATGCCTTAATCCGCCTGCTTGCGCAGGAAGGCAGGAATGTCGTAGGTTTCCATGCCATTCTTCTCCATCGCGCGCACCTGCTCGGAAGCCGATTCGCGACGCCATACGGCCGGCGCCTTCATGCCGTCGAAGGCTGGCGACGCGCCGCCGCCCATGCCGCTGGTGGCGCCCATCGACACCGACGACGAAGCCGCGCCACCCAGGCCAGCCGATGGCATCATCGGGCTGTTATGGGTGCCGGTGCGCAGCATCTGCTGAGGAACCAGCTGCACATGCTTCTTGGTCTTGCCCAGGCCGGTGGCGACCACGGTGACGCGGATGTCGTCGCCCATGTTGTCGTCGTAGGCGATACCCTGGGCGATCGACGCGTCCGGCGCGGCGAAGGCGCGCACGGCGGCCATGACTTCCTTGATCTCCTTACCCTTCAGGCCACGCGACGCGGTCACGTTGACCAGCACGCCACGGGCGCCCGACAGGTCCACGCCGTCCAGCAGCGGCGAAGCCACTGCCTGCTCGGCGGCGATACGCGCGCGGTCGATGCCGGACGCGGTCGCGGTGCCCATCATGGCCTTGCCCTGCTCACCCATGATGGTCTTGACGTCGTTGAAGTCGACGTTGATGTGGCCCGGCACGTTGATGATCTCGGCGATACCGGCCACGGCGTTGTTGAGCACATCGTCGGCGTGTTGCAGCCATTCGATCAGCGATTCGTCTTCGTAGATCTCTTCGAGCTTCTCGTTGAGGATCACGATCAGCGAGTCGACGTTGGCCGACAGCTGTTCCAGGCCTTCGTCGGCGATGTCCATGCACTTCTGGCCTTCGTGCGAGAACGGCTTGGACACCACGGCCACGGTCAGCGCGCCCAGCGACTTGGCGACTTCCGCCACGATCGGAGCGGCGCCGGTGCCGGTGCCGCCGCCCATGCCGGCGGCGATGAAGACCATGTGCGCGCCGCGCAGCGAGTCTTCGATGCGCTGGCGCGATTCCTCGGCCAGCTTGCGGCCGACGTCCGGCTTCATGCCCGCACCCAGGCCGGTCTCGCCGATCTGGATGACGTTGTGGGCCTTGGAGGTGGACAGCGCCTGCGCATCGGTATTCGCGGCGATGAACTCGACGCCGGCCATACCCTTGTTGATCATGTGTTGAACTGCATTGCCACCTGCTCCGCCGACTCCGACGACCTTGATGACGGTGCCCAAAGCTGCGTTATCGACCATATCAAACTCCATGATGTGACTCCCTATCAGAATGCGGTTTTCAAGCGCCAGTCCTCATATCGTTAGAAGAACTGGGGGTTGAAAACTGCGGTTTTAATATAAAAAGTTTAGCTACTATTTCTTGTGATTCCCGCGCAGCGGGAATCACGGTTTATCGTCAAAAATTACCCAAGAACCATTCTTTCATGCGCTGCCAGACTGCCTTCACCGAACCATCCTGCCGCGTGACGATGTGGCCACGCAGGTACTGCTTTTTCGCTTCCAACAACAGGCCAAGCACGGTCGCGTAGCGCGGGCTGCGCACCACGTCGGCCAACTGGCCACGGTAGTCCGGCGTGCCAAGGCGCGCCGGCTTGAGGAATATGTCTTCCGCCATCTCGACCATGCCCGGCATGATCGCGGTGCCGCCGGTGAGCACGATGCCCGACGACAGCACGCCTTCGTAGCCCGACTCGCGCACCACCTGGTGCACCATCGCGAACAGCTCTTCGACACGCGGCTCGATCACGGCGGCCAGCGCCTGGCGCGACAGGTTGCGCGGACCACGGTCGCCCAGGCCCGGCACTTCCAGCGTCTCGCCCGGATCGGCCAGCACCTGCTTGGCCACGCCGTAGCGGATCTTGATCTCTTCCGCCTCCGAGGTCGGCGTGCGCAGCGCCATCGCGATGTCGTTGGTGATCTGGTCGCCGGCGATCGGGATCACGGCGGTGTGGCGGATCGCGCCGTCCGAGAACACGGCGACGTCGGTGGTGCCGCCGCCGATGTCGATCAACACCACGCCCAGTTCCTTCTCGTCCGGCGTGAGCACGGCGTCGGCCGATGCCATCGGCTGCAAGATCAGGTCCGACACTTCCAGGCCGCAGCGGCGCACGCACTTGACGATGTTCTGTACCGCCGACACGGCGCCGGTGACGATATGCACCTTCACTTCCAGCCGGATGCCGCTCATGCCGATCGGCTCGCGCACGTCTTCCTGGCTGTCGACGATGAACTCCTGCGGTACCGTGTGCAGCAGCTGCTGGTCGGTCGGAATGTTAACCGCCTTCGCCGTTTCGATGACGCGCGCCACGTCGGTGGCCGTCACTTCCTTGTCCTTGATGGCGACCATGCCGCTGGAATTGAAGCTGCGGATATGGCTGCCCGCGATGCCGGCGTAGACATTGCGGATCTTGCAGTCGGCCATCAGCTCCGCCTCTTCCAGCGCGCGCTGGATCGATTCGACGGTCGCTTCGATGTTCACCACCACGCCCTTCTTCAGGCCTTTCGATTCGTGCTGGCCCAGCCCGATCACCTCGTGGCGTCCATCGCCCATCACCTCGGCCACCACGGCCACCACTTTCGAGGTGCCGATATCGAGGCCGACGATCAGGTTTTTCGCGTCTTTAGTCATGTCTTTTAGCCTACTCTCTCGCCTGCTGTTACTGCTTAGTGTTGTGGTTTAACGTTGTTCTTTTTAACTGCCGCTTTCGGCTTGGCTCCCTCGGCCGGAATCTTCAATCCCGCCGCGCTCAGGGCCAGCCCGTTCTGGTACCGCATATCGATGGTCTCGATGTTCTGCAAGTGCTCCACCAGCTGCGGATAAATTCCCATCAGGCGGTCCACCCTTTCCTTCAACGTGGTGCTGGTCTGCTCACGCCCCAGCGCCACGCTCATGCCGTTATTCAGCTTCACCGTCCACGCATAGCGCCCCGACAGCGACAGCGCCTCCGGCACCAGCTTGAGCGGCGCTAACCAGGTGCGCAGCTCGTCGTAACGCGACAGCACTTCCTTCTCGCTGCCGTCCGGTCCATCGAACTCCGGCAGCGTGTGATCCTCTTCCGCCTCGGCCAGGTTGGCGGTGAACACATCGCCCTTGGTCGACAGCAGCTTGCCGTCCTCGCCCCACGTGCCGAGCGCCTCATGCTCCTCCAGCGCCACGATCAGCTGGTCCGGCCATTCGCGGCGCACCGTTGCGCGGCGCACCCAGGGTACCGATTCAAACGCCTGGCGCACCGCATCCAGATTCGTCGTGAAGAAGTTGCCCTTGATGCGGCCCAACGCGTTGCTGCGCAGCGTCAGGTGATTCACATGCTTTAACTCGTCCCGCCCGATCGTCTCGATCCGTATCGTGCGCAGCGTGAACATCGGCCGCTGCGCCACCCACCACACGCCTGCCGCGATGCATGCCAACAGCGTCAGGACGAAAATGCCACTGGCGGTTGCATTCAAAGCTTTAGCGTCTTGCCACATCTGTTACTCAGCCCTTCATCTTCAGGCGCGCCGTGCGCAGGATTTCCACGCACAGGTCTTCATAGCTGATGCCTTCCGCGCGCGCCGCCATCGGCACCAGCGAGTGCCCGGTCATGCCGGGCGAGGTGTTCACCTCCAGCAGGAAGGGCTTCTGGTCGCTCTCGCGCAGCAGGAAATCGACCCGTCCCCAGCCCTCGCAGCCGATGGCGCGGTAGGCCAGCACCGCCAAGCGTTGCATCTCCTGCGTCAGCGCCTCCGGCAGCACGGCCGGGCAGAAATACTTGGTGTCGTCGGTGAAGTACTTGTTCTGGTAATCGTAGTTGCCCTGCGGGGCCACGATCTCCACCACCGGCAGCGGACGCGCGTTGGCGCCGGAGCCCAGCATCGCGACCGTGAACTCGCGGCCGGTGACGAATTCCTCGGCCAGCACCGAGTCGTCCAGCGCGGCGGCGATGTCGAAGGCGGCCTTGAATTCGTTGGCGGCGCTGACCTTGGTGATGCCGATGGTCGAACCTTCATGCGGCGGCTTGACGATCAGCGGCAGGCCCAGGTCGGCGCAGACGGCGTCCAGGTCGGAGCTAGCATTGAGCACCGCGTAGCGCGGCGTCGGCAGGCCGGCGGCCAGCCACACGATCTTGGTGGTGATCTTGTCCATGCCCACCGAGCTGGCCATCACGCCGCTGCCGGTGTACGGAATGCCCAGCAGTTCCAGCGCGCCCTGCAGGCTGCCGTCTTCGCCGAAGCGGCCGTGCAGCGCGATGAACACGCGGTCGAATTTTTCGGCGGCCAGTTCGGCCAGCGTGCGCAGGCCGGTGTCGAACAGGTGGGCGTCGATGCCCTTGCTTTGCAGGGCCGCCAGCACGCCGTTGCCGGACATGATGGACACTTCGCGCTCGGCGGAGCGGCCGCCGTACAGTACGCCGACCTTGCCGAAAGCTTTTGCGTCAACAGGAGTAAGGTGATTCACTTTCAGACCTTTGGATAGTTAGTCAGTTTGGCAGGGACGCCGCTGATCGAGCCTGCGCCCATGGTCATGACGACGTCGCCGTCGCGCACCACGCCCATGATGGTTTCCGGCATATCGCCGATCGCCTCTACAAAAATCGGTTCGGTCTTGCCGCGCGCGCGCAATGCGTGCGCCAGCGAGCGGCCGTCGGCGGCCACGATGGGCGCTTCGCCGGCGGCGTAGACTTCGGCCAGCACCAGCACGTCCACGGTGCCCAGCACCTTGACGAAATCCTCGAACAGGTCGCGCGTGCGGCTGTAGCGGTGCGGCTGGAACGCCAGCACCAGGCGGCGGCCAGGATAGGCGGCGCGCGCGGCGGCGGTGGTCACTTCCATTTCCAGCGGGTGGTGGCCGAAATCGTCCACCAGCGTGAAGCTGCCGCCGCCTGGAATGGCGACGTCGCCGTATTTGGTGAAGCGGCGGCCTACGCCCGCGAAGGCGGCCAGGCCGGCCTGGGTGTCCTTGTCGTCAATGCCGATCTCGCGCGCGATGGCGATGGCCGAGCAGGCGTTCTGCACGTTGTGCAGGCCGGGCTGGTTCAGCACCACGTCCAGGTCCGGGTAGCCGTCCTGGATGACGGTGAAGTGCATCTCCACGCCGACCGCGCGGGCGTTCACGGCGCGCACTTCGGCGTCCTCGTGGAAGCCGTAGGTGGTCACCGGCTTGGTCACCTGTGGCAGGATCGAGCGCACGTGCTGGTCGTCGATGCACAGCATGGCGCGGCCGTAGAACGGCAGGCGGTGCGTGAAGTGAACGAAGGCCTGCTTGAGCTTTTCGAAATCGTGCTCGTAGGTTTCCATGTGGTCGGCGTCGATGTTGGTGATCACTTCGATCATCGGCGTCAGGTTCAGGAACGATGCATCCGATTCATCGGCTTCGGCCACCAGGTAGTCGCCGGTGCCCAGCTTGGCGTTGGCGCCGGCGGCGGTCAGGCGGCCGCCGATGACGAAGGTCGGATCGAGGCCGCCCTGCGCCAGCACCGATGCGACCAGGCTGGTGGTGGTGGTCTTGCCGTGCGTGCCGGCGATGGCGATGCCGCGCTTCAGGCGCATCAACTCGCCCAGCATCACGGCGCGCGGCACGATGGGGATCTTGCGGGCGCGCGCGGCCACCACTTCCGGGTTGTCCTGCTGGACGGCGGTCGAGGTGACGACGGCGTCGGCGTCGCCGATGTTGCCGGCGGCGTGGCCTTGATAAACGGTGGCGCCCATGTCGGCCAGGCGCTGCGTGACGGCGTTGCTGCCCAGGTCCGAGCCGGACACGGTGTAGCCAAGCGTGAGCAGCACTTCGGCGATGCCGCTCATGCCGCTGCCGCCGATGCCGACGAAGTGAATATTCTGTACCTTATGCTTCATGCTAAATGTTCCAATACCTGTGCGATAGCGTCGTTCGCATCGCGTTTGCCCACATCGCGCGCCGCCATCGCCATGGTCTGGCAGGCGCCGCGTGTCAGCGTTTCCAACAGCGTCGCCACACTCTGCGCGCTCATTTCCGATTGCGGCATGTGGATCGCCGCGTTCTGTTTCGCCATCCATTGCGCGTTGTCGCGCTGGTGGCTGGTGGTCGATGCGACCAGCGGTACCAGCACGCTGGCCACGCCGGCGGCGGTCAGCTCCGACACGGTGATCGCGCCTGCGCGGCAGATCACCACGTCGGCCTGGCTGTAGGCCGCCGCCATGTCGTCGATGAAGTCGACCACGTTCGCTGCCACACCCGCCTCGGCGTACGCGGCGCGCAGCGCGTCGATGTTCTTCTTGCCCGATTGGTGCGTCACCTGCGGACGCTGCGCGGCCGGGATCAGCGCCAGCGCGGCCGGCAGGTTGTCGTTCAGCGCCTTGGCGCCCAGGCTGCCGCCCACCACCAGGATGCGCAGCGGACCTTCGCGGCCGAAGAAACGCAGGTCCGGCGCCGGCAGGTCCAAAATCTCCTTGCGTACCGGGTTGCCGGTGACGACGGCCTTGCTGGCGGCCTTGCCGAAGTTGGCGGGGAAGCCGAAGCACACGCGATCGGCGAACGGCACCAGCGTTTTATTCGACAGCAGCAGCGCGGCGTCGGCGTTGACCAGCACCAGCGGCACGCCGCGCAGGCGCGCCATCAGGCCGCCCGGCACGGTGACATAGCCGCCCATGCCCAGCACCACATCCGGCTTGCGGCTGCCGATGTAGCCGAAGCAGGCGGCGAAGGCCTTGACCATCTTGAGCGCGCCGCCCAGCGTATGCGCCAGGCCCTTGCCGCGCATGCCGGTGAAGTCGATGCTGTCCATCGCGATGCCGTGCTTGGGCACCAGGTCCTGTTCCATGCCGGCGGCGGTGCCCAGCCAGCTTACTTCCCAGCCGCGCGCGCGCAAGGTCTGCGCGATCGCCAGGCCGGGGAAAATGTGGCCGCCGGTGCCGGCCGCCATGATCATCAATCGTTTCATAATCTGCCACCACGCATCAGGACCCGGTTCTCGTAGTCGATCCGGAGCAGGATCGCGAGTCCGATGCAGTTAATAACCACGCCCGTGCCGCCATAGCTCATCAGCGGCAGGGTCAAGCCCTTGGTCGGCAGCAGGCCAAGGTTGACGCCCATATTGATAAACGTCTGTACGCCGATCCAGATGCCGATACCCTTGGCCGTGAGGCCGGCAAAGGTCTGGTCGATGGCGATGGCCTGGCGGCCGATGTCGAAGGCGCGCTTGATCAGCCAGTAGAACATGGCGATCACCACCAGCACGCCGGCCAGGCCGAGTTCCTCGCCGATCACCGCCAGCAAAAAGTCGGTGTGCGCTTCCGGCAGGTAGTGCAGCTTCTCTACGCTGCCGCCCAGGCCAACGCCAAAAATCTCGCCGCGCCCGAAGGCGATCAGCGAGTGGGTCAGCTGGTAGGCCTTGTTCAAGGCGTTGTCCTCTTCCCACGGATTCAAATAGGCGAAGTAGCGCTCGCGGCGGAATTTCGACAGCGCGATGATGGAGCCGAAGATCACCACCAGCACCGCGCCGATGCCGCCGAACCAGATGGCGTTGATCCCGCCCAGGAACAGGATGCCCATGGCGATGCAGACGATCACGCCGAAGGCGCCCAGGTCGGGTTCGAGCAGCAGCAACAGGCCGACGAAGCCAACCGCCGCCGCCATCGGCATGAAGCCCTTGGTCAGCTTGTGCATGTATTCCTGCTTGCGCACGGTGTAGTCGGCGGCGTACAGCACGGCCACGACTTTCATCAGTTCCGACGGCTGCACGTTGATCACTTTGAGCGACAGCCAGCGGCGGCCGCCGTTGACCACCACGCCCAGGCCGGGGATCAGCACCAGCACCAGCAGCACCAGGGTGCCGATGAACAGGTACGGCGCGGCCTTCTGCAGGTCGCAGATGCGGATGCGGAACACGAACAGGCCGGCCAGCAGCGAGACGGCGATGAACATCGCCTGCCGTTGCAGGAAGTAGGTGTTCTGCCAGCGTACGTAGTTGGCGAACTTGGGCGAATCCGGCAGCGAGATCGAGGCCGAATACACCATCACCATCCCGAGCAGCATCAGCAAAAGCGTGACCCAGACCAGCGGCTGGTCGTACTCCATCATCTTCGATTGCCGCGCGCGGCTGTCCATCGACGGTGGCGTCGACTTGTCAGCAAAGCGGAACGGCATCTGGAAGGCCATCAGAGCTCCTGTCCAGCGTCGAGGGCGATTTCGCGCACGGTGTCGATGAACACCTGGGCGCGATGCGCGTAGTTCTTGAACATGTCCATGCTGGCGCAGGCCGGCGACAGCAGCACGGCGTCGCCGGATTGCGCCAGCTCGCTGGCGCGCTTGACGGCTTGCGGCAGGTCGGTGCCGCAGTCTTCGATGTCATAGCCCAGGTCCGCCGAGGCTTCCAGCGCGGCGCGGATCTGCGGCGCGTCGCGGCCGATCAGCAGCACGGCGCGCACGTAGCGCGATACCGGTTCGGCCAGCGGCGTGAAGTCCTGGCCCTTGCCGTCGCCGCCCATGATGACCACCAGGCGCTGGCTGGCGCCGGTGAAGGCCTTGCCCAGGCCATTCAACGCGGCCACGGTGGCGCCAACGTTGGTGCCCTTGCTGTCGTCGTAGTATTCGACGCCGTTGATGGCGCTGACCAGTTCCACGCGGTGCGGCTGGCCGCGATACTCGCGCAGGCCGTGCAGCAGCGGCGCCAGTGGCAGGTCGATGGCGCGGCACAGGGCCAGCGCGGCCAGCGCGTTGGCGGCGTTGTGCACGCCGCGGATTTGCAGCGCGTCGGCCGGCATCAGGTTCTTGACCATGCATTCGACCGGTGGTGGCGGCGGATCGTTCTTCTTGCGCTTCTTCGGTTCGCCCTCTTCCTCGGCCGGGACGGCGGTGGCGAGCCACAGCACGCCGCGTTCGCTGTTCAGGCCAAAGTCGTCGCGCAGCGTGGGCGCGTCGATGCCGAAGGTGACGTTGTGGCCGGTGGAACTGGCCATGCGCATCACGGTGGCGTCGTCGCGGTTCAACACGCGCACGGTGTCGGCGGCGAAGATGCGGTGCTTGGCGGCGGCGTAGGATGGCATGTCGCCGTGCCAGTCCAGGTGGTCCTGGGTGACGTTCAATACGGTGGCGGCGTCGGCTTCCAGCGTGAAGGTGGTCTGCAGCTGGAAGGACGACAGTTCCAGCACCCACACTTCGGGCAGCGTGCCCTCGTCGATCACTTCGCGCAGCACGTCCAGCGCGGCGGGGCTGATGTTGCCGGCCACGCGCACGGTCTTGCCGGCGCGTTCGCACAGCTGGCCGACCAAGGTGGTGACGGTGGTCTTGCCGTTGGTGCCGGTGATGGCGATGACCTTGGGTGCGTAGCCGCGTTCCTGCTCCAGCGCTTCCAGCGCCTGCGCGAACAGTTCGATCTCGCCCCATACCGGCACGCCGGCGGCGGTGGCTGCAGGCGAAATCTCTTTCAGTTCGCGGTACGGCGCCAGGCCGGGGCTGACGGCGACGAAGTCCACGCCTTCCAGCAGCGAAGCGCCGAACGGGCCGGCGACGAAGTCCGCATCCGGCACGGCAGCGCGCAGCGCCGGCAGGCGCTCGGGCGCTTCGCGGGTATCGGCCACGCGCACGCGCGCGCCGCTGCGGGCGAGCCACAGCGCCATCGCCAGACCGGATTCACCCAGTCCCAGTACCAGTGCGTTTTTGCCTTCGTAGATCATCAGCGCAGTTTCAAAGTAGAGAGTCCGACCAGCACCAGCATCATCGTGATAATCCAGAAGCGCACGACGACCTGGGTCTCTTTCCAGCCTTTTTGTTCAAAGTGGTGGTGCAAGGGCGCCATCAGGAACACGCGGCGGCCGACGCCGAAGCGCTTCTTGGTGATCTTGAACCAGCCCACCTGGATAATCACCGACACCGTCTCGGCGACGAAGATGCCGCCCATGATGAACAGGACGATTTCCTGGCGCACGATAACTGCGATGGTGCCCAGCGCGCCGCCCAGCGCCAATGCGCCGACGTCGCCCATGAACACCTGGGCCGGGTGGGTGTTAAACCATAGGAAGGCCAGGCCGGCGCCGGCCAGCGCGCCGCAGAAGATAATCAATTCGCCCGCGCCGGGAATGTGCGGGATGAACAGGTACTTCGAATACGTGGCGCTGCCGGTCAGGTAGGCGAACAGGCCGAGCGCGGAGCCGACCATAATCGTCGGCATGATCGCCAGGCCATCCAGGCCGTCGGTGAAGTTAACGGCGTTGCTGGTGCCGACGATGACACAGTAGGTCAACGCGATGAAACCCCACACGCCCAGCGGGTAGCTGATGGTCTTGAAGAACGGGACGATCAGGTCGGCCTTCGGCGGCAGGTCCATCGAGAAGCCCGACTGCACCCAGGCGAAGAACAGCTCGAACACCTTGCCGGCGTTCGGCGCGGACACCGAGAACGCCAGGTACAGCGCGGCGGCGAGGCCGACCAGCGACTGCCAGAAGTATTTTTCCGCCGAGCGCATGCCTTCAGGATCCTGGCGCACCACCTTGCGGTAGTCGTCGACCCAGCCGACTGCGCCGAAGCCCAGCGTGACGACCAGCACGGGCCAGATCAGGCGATTGGACAGGTCGCACCACAGCAGCGTGGAGACGCCGATGGCGATCAGCAGCAGCACGCCGCCCATGGTCGGGGTGCCGTGTTTTTTCAGGTGGGTCTGAGGACCGTCGGTGCGCACGGCCTGGCCGTACTTCATGGCGGTCAGCTTGCGGATCACGGCCGGACCGGCCGACAGGCCGATGAGCAACGCCGTCGCGGTGGCGAACACCGCGCGGAAGGTGATGAAGTTGAAGACCCGGAGTGGCCCGAGGTCCTGCTGAAAATACTGAGCGAGCCAAAGCAGCATGATTAGTGACTTTCCTTGTTAGCTTGTTGCGATCCAATCAAATGCTGCACGACCCGTTCCATTTTCATGAAGCGGGAGCCCTTGATTAATACGGTTGCATCCGGCGTGACGGCTGCTTCGACAGCAGCCAGCAAATCGCCGAAGTTTTCAAAATGACGAATGGACGCGCCACGCATGTGCGCGGCCAGTTCGCCGGTTACCAGCACCTGTTCGATGCCTTTGCTCTGCGCGTAAGCGCCGATTTCTTCGTGAAACTCGCGGCCCTGCGTGCCGACTTCGCCCATGTCGCCCAGCACCAGCACGCGCGGGGCGGCGGCCTTGGACAGCACGTCGATGGCGGCGCGCACCGAGTCCGGGTTGGCGTTGTAGCTATCGTCGATGACGACGGCGCCGTTGGCCGCGGCCTTCTTCTGCAGGCGGCCGCTGACCGGTGCGAAGGTGTCGAGGCCCAGTTTGATCTTGTCCAGCGCGATGCCGGCGGCGTACGTGCAAGCCACGGCGGCCAGCGCGTTGCGCACGTTGTGGTCGCCCGCCGCTTGCAGGTTGACGAAGAACTGTTCCGGTTCTGCGCCGCCCTCGCGGATGGTGACGAACATCTCGTTGCCGAAATCGTTGGCGCGGAAGGTGCAGCTTACTTCCGCGTCCTTGGTCAGGCCGAAGCGCAGCACGCGGCGGCCGGCAGACAGTTCTTCCCAGATCGGCGTGAACTCATCGCCATGCGGGAACACGGCCACGCCGTCGGCGGGCAGGCTGGCCAGCACGGCGCCGTTCTCGCGAGCGACCGCTTCGACGGTGTGCATGAATTCCTGGTGCTCGCGCTGGGCGTTGTTGACCATGGCGATGGTCGGCGCGGCGATGGCGCTCAGGCGGCCGATCTCGCCGGGATGGTTCATGCCCAGTTCCACCACGGCCGATTGCTGCTTCGCGTCCATGCGGAACAGCGTCAATGGCACGCCGATTTCGTTATTCAGGTTGCCGCGTGTGGCCAGGCGGCCGTCCTCACCGTGGGCGGCGGCCAGGATGGCGGCGATCATTTCCTTGACCGTGGTCTTGCCGTTGCTGCCGGTGACGCCGATGACGGGCATGGAGAACTGGCGGCGCCAGTGGTTGGCGATCTGGCCCAGCGCCACCAACGTGTTCGGGACAACGATGGCCGGCAGGGTCCAGCCTTCCGGCAGTTCTTCAACAACGACAGCGGCGGCGCCCTTCTCCGCGACCTGCGCGAGGAAGTTGTGGGCGTCGAAAACCTCGCCGCGCAAGGCGACGAACAGCGAACCTGCAAATACGTTGCGGCTGTCGGTGGAGACGCCGCTAAATACAACTTCACCGGAGCCAATCAGCTTGGCGCCGGTCACAGAAGGCAGAATCTGTGCGAGTGCTGCACGCATCAATTCGTCCTCATCATGGTTAAGCGGGCCGACAGCGCCAGCTGCGCGTGGTCGGCGTCCGAGAATGGCAGTTTCTTGCCCTTGATTTCCTGGTATGGCTCATGGCCTTTACCGGCCAGCAGGATCACGTCCGGCTTGCCGGCGTGCTTGATGGCCGACAGGATGGCGGCGGCGCGGTCGTCCAGCGTCTGCACGGTCGATGCCGGGTTGTTGCGGTCCATGCCGGCGACGATCTGCTCGATGATGGCGTGCGGATCTTCGCTGCGCGGGTTGTCGCTGGTGACCAGCACGTGGTCGGCCATCTGCGCGATCTTGCCCATCTGCGGGCGTTTACCCGGATCGCGGTCGCCGCCGCAGCCGAACACGCACCACAGCTGGCCGCCACGGTCGGTGGCCACGGGGCGCAGCGCGGCCAGCGTTTTTTCCAATGCGTCCGGCGTGTGCGCGTAGTCGATGACGATCATCGGCGCGTCCTGGCCGCCGACCTGCTGCATGCGGCCAGGCGCCGGCTGCAGCGATTCGACCGCCTCGATGGCGGCGCGCAGGCCCAGGCCCTTGGCCAGCATCGCGCCCATCACGCCCAGCGCGTTGCTGATGTTGAAGTTGCCGACCAAATGCGTCTTGACCAGCGCCACGCCGAGCGGACACTCCAGGTGGAACTCGGTGCCCAGGCTGCGGCTGGCGCGCATCTGGCTGGCGCGCAGCATCAGCACGCCCTCGATGTCCGGCTGCGCAGCGGCGTCGCGCAGCGTGTAGCCGATCAGCGGTATCTGGCCGGCCAGCGGCGCGCGCGCCTTCAGGTGCGCGACCAGGCGCAGGCCCATCGGGTCGTCCAGGTTGACCACCGCCGTCTTCAGGCCGGGCCAGTCGAACAATTTGGTCTTGGCGGCCTCGTAGGCCTCCATCGTGCCGTGGTAGTCCAGGTGGTCGCGGGTCAGGTTGGTGAACAGCGCGACGTCGAAGTGCATGCCGGCCACGCGGCCTTGTTCCAGGCCGATCGACGACACTTCGATCGCCAGCGAGGCCGCGCCCTGCGTGCGCAGGTCGGCCAGCGTGCGCGCCAGCAGCACCGCGTCCGGCGTGGTGTAGCCGGTGACGTCGTATTCGACATCGCCGCGCGCGCGGAACAGGCCCACGCCCAGCGTGCCGACAACGGCGGCCGGCTCGGCGCCGCGCGACAACGCGTGGCCCAGCCACACCGCGCTGGAGGTCTTGCCGTTGGTGCCGGTCACGCCGACGGTGAACATGGCCGCATCCGGCTGCTCATAAAACGCGTGGGCGATCACGCCGGCGTGCTGCTTGAGCTTTTCGACGGTGATGTAGGGGACAGCCCAGCTGTCGTCCCAGGTGAAGCCGGCCGGGTCGAACACCACCAGCGCGGCGCCCCGCTCGACGGCGCTGCCGATGAAGCTGCGGCCGTCGCCGGCGTCGCCGGGGTAAGCGAAAAACACATCGCCCAGCTTGATGCGTCGCGAATCCGAAGCCAAATGCGCGGTCGGCGCGAGCTTGCGGATGGCGGCGGCGATTGCCAGCGGGTCGAAGTCAGAAGTCGTCACATGTTCTCCTGTGATGCATTATCAGGAATGATGATATGGGTAAGGGTCGAATCGGGCGTGATGTTCTTGGCGCGCAGCGCGTTGGCGGCCAGCGCGGAGAACACGGGGCCTGCCACGTCGCCGCCGACGTGCACCGGGCCGCCCGGTTCGTCGATCATGACGGCGATGATGAAGCGCGGATTCGACATCGGCGCCATGCCGACGAAGTTGCCGATGTATTTGGTCTGCGAGTAGTGGCCGTTGATGAACTTCTGCGCGGTGCCGGTCTTGCCGCCCACGCGGTAGCCAGGCACCTGCGCCTTGACGGCCGAGCCGCCAGGCTGCGTGACCATCTCCAGCATCTCGCGCATCTCGGCGGCGGTCTTGGCGCTGACCACCTGGGTGCCGTGCGGCGCCTCGGCCACCTTCTGGAACGACAGCGGGATGATGTCGCCGTCGCGGGCGTAGATCATGTAGGCGCGCGCCAGCTGGATCAGCGACACCGAGATGCCCTGGCCGAAGCTCATGTTGGCCTGCTCGATCGGGCGCCACGATTTGTACGGGCGCACGCGGCCGGCCACGGCGCCGGGGAAGCCCCACTTGGGCTGCTGGCCGAAGCCGACCTTGGTGAACATCTCCCACATCTCCTGCGGCGGCATGCTCAAGGCGATCTTCGAGGTGCCGATGTTGGACGACTTCTGGATGATGCCCTGCACGTCGATCATGTAGTGCGGGTGGGTGTCATGGATCACGTGGTCGGCGATCACCATGGCGCCGGCGCCGGTGTCGAACATGGTGTGCGGCGTGATGCGCTTCTCGTCCAGCGCCAGGCCGACGGTGAACGGCTTGAGCGAGGAACCCGGCTCGAAGGTGTCGGTCATCACGCGGTTGCGCAGCTGCTCGCCGGTCAGCTTGGAGCGGTCGTTGGGGTTGTAGGTCGGCCAGTTGGCCAGCGCCAGCACCTCGCCGGTGTGCACGTCCAGCACCACTGCGGCGCCGGCCTTGGCGTGGAACTTCTCCACCGACTCCTTCACCTGGGTGAAGGCGATGTACTGGATCTTGCTGTCGATCGACAGCGTCAGGTCCTTGCCGTCGTGCGGCTCGCGCACCGATTCGATGTCCTCGACGATGCGGCCCAGGCGGTCCTTGATCACGCGGCGGCTGCCCGGCTGGCCCACCAGCGTCTTTTGCTGCGCCAGCTCCATCGATTCCTGGCCCACGTCTTCGACGTTGGTGAAGCCCACCACGTGGGTCGTCACTTCGCCCTGCGGGTAGAAGCGCTTGTATTCCTTGCGGGTCTGGATGCCGTCGATACCGAGCTTGGTGATCTGGTCGGCCACGTCCTGCTCCACCTGGCGCTTCAGGTAGACGAAGCCGCGGTCGGAGTCGAGCTTCTTCTGCAGCTCGGCGTTGCTCATGTCGAGCAGGCGTGCCAGCTCTTTCAATTTGGCCGGCGGCGCGTCCTGCACGTCGTCCGGGATCGCCCAGATGGCCTTGACCGGCACCGACGACGCCAGCACCTGGCCGTCACGGTCGGTGATCTTGCCGCGCGTGGCCGGCAGGTCAAGCGTGCGGGCGTAGCGGATCTCGCCCTGCTTCTGCAGGAACTGGGTCGACAGGCCTTGCAGCCACAGGGCGCGCGCGGCCAGGCCGGCGAAGGCGGCGAACAACACGAACAGCACCACGCGCGAACGCCACACCGGCAGGCGCACCGCCAGTACGGGGTTCTTCGAGAACGGCACGCCCTTGGAGGCGGCCACGCGCGAGGTGTTCACGTTGCTGCCGCGGCTCATTTCGATTCCTCCGGCGTCAGGTACTGCGTGCGCGCGGCGGTCAGCGGCGTCATGTTCAGGTCGCGGCGGGCGATTTCCTCGATGCGGGCGTGCTTGCCCAGCGTCGACTGGTCCAGCTGCAGCTGCGCCCATTCGATGTCGAGCTGGCGCGCCTGCGACTGCGTGCGTTCCAGTTCGATGAACAGATGGCGCGCCTGGTACTGGGCGTTCACCAGCGACAGCCCGCAGGCCACCAGCAAGGTGGCCAGCACCAGGTTGATCTTGCCGCTCATGCCGTACCCTTCACAGGCAATGGCAGGCGGCGCGCCACCCGCATCACGGCCGAACGGGCGCGCGGGTTGGCGTCCACCTCGGCGTCGGACGGCTTGATCTTGGCCAGCAGCTTGAGCTCCGGCTGCGGCAGGTCGACCGCGCGGATCGGCAGCCGGCGGTCCGGCTGCTCGACGTTGGCCTTGGACGCGAAGAAGCGCTTGACCATGCGGTCTTCCAGCGAGTGGAAGCTGATGATGGCGATGATGCCGCCCGGCGCCAGGCTGTTCCAGGCTTGCGTCAGGCCGATCTCGAGGTCTTCAAGCTCTTTATTGATGAAAATCCGGATAGCCTGAAAGGTGCGGGTGGCCGGGTCCTTGCCCTTTTCCCGAGTCTTGACCGCGCCTGCCACGATGCCGGCAAGCTGTCGTGTGGTTGAAATTGGTTCGACTGCCCGGCGAGCAACAATCGCCTTTGCAATCTGAAAAGCAAACCGTTCTTCCCCATATTCTTTGATCACCTTTTCCAGTGTCTGTTCGGTTTCTGTGGCGAGCCACTCCGCCGCCGACATGCCGCGCGTGGTGTCCATGCGCATGTCGAGCGGGCCGTCGTTACGGAAGCTGAAGCCGCGCGCGGCGTCGTCCACCTGCGGCGACGAGATGCCCAGGTCGAGCAGGATGCCGTCGGCCTGCGCCACGCCGCGCTCGGCCAGCGCCGCGTGCATGGTGGCGAAGCTGTCGTGCACGATGGTGAAGCGCGGGTCGTTAATCTGTTCGGCGGTGGCGATCGCCTGCAGGTCCTTGTCGAAGGCGATCAGGCGCGCGTTGGCGCCCAGTTTGGACAGGATCAGGCGCGAGTGCCCGCCGCGGCCGAAGGTGCCGTCGACGTAGACGCCGCCGGCGCGCGCGCCGTCGATCGCCAGCGCGTCGACCGCTTCGTCCAGCAGCACCGTCCGATGCTGAAATTCCGGCACCGATGTAGTAGTCATCACGGAGCCTTAGAAGGAGAAATTGGCGAGTACATCGGGGGTGCCGGCTTCGATTGCCTGCTGCTCTTTTTCCGCCATCTTGGCGGCATCCCAGATTTCAAAGTGCGAACCCATGCCCATCATCATGACTTCCCGTTCCAGGCCGACGGCGCTGCGCAGCTCGGGGGCGATCAGGATGCGGCCGGCCGTGTCCATTTCGACGTCGGTGGCGTAGCCAAGGAAGATGCGCTGCCAGGCGCGGGCCTGCAGCGGCCACTGGGCGATTTGCTGGCGGTGTTGCTCCCACACGGGGCGGGGGAACAGCATGACGCAGCCGTCGGGATGGCGGGTCAGAGTGAGGCGGCCTTCGCACTGGATCGAGAGCGCGTCACGATGCTTGGCAGGGATGGACATCCTGCCTTTGGCATCGAGATTGATTGCGGACGCGCCTTGAAACACGGGATTACCTTTTGACCTCAGTAGGGTTAGCGGAGCATGATCGGCGTTTTCTGCTTTGCATCTCCCCCGCCGCTAAGTCGGGTGAAATTTCCCACAAAAAGACACTTTTTCACACAGATGCCCACTTTAGAGGAAGCAAGAATGACGGTCAAGCGCTTTCAGGCAAACGAAACAGCGATTTTAGTAATGAAATTAAGGACTTAGCGCGATTCCTTGAAGCCGGGTAGAAATAAAATAGTCAGGTAAATTAAGCACTTATGTCAAAGTGTGAATGTGCTACCTCACCTGCGCACATGTGTTTGACGCCCTGCCGGGGCTGAAAAAGGCCGTATAAAATAATTGAATTAAATGCATAAAGTTGCAAAGCGCCAACATTGCAATAGCAAATAGTTATCGGTGGTGGACGGGCGGGAATGTGCGGGCGGAGGGGATTTCTTGCGGCAAGTCGCGCCGGCGGCGCGCTGAAGCGGAAAGCAAAACCTGGGTTCGTTGAGGGACATTACCGCGGCGCGCTTCAACTTGTATAGACAAATTAGACCGCCACCGCCAGCCGGTATTATACGAAATCCGCCGCCCAAAAACAGAAACGGCAGCCGTGCGGCTGCCGTTTTAAGTGCTTCTTAATCAAGAATTATACAAGCATCAGTCGTAGGTCGCGTACACCGTGACACCGCTGAACGGGGTTTTGGCGTTCAGCATGATGTAGTACCAGTGGCCTGCTACCGGATTGGGCAGGTACAGGTTTTCCGCGTTGCCGGCGGTGGCCGACACCATGTCGAACGAGGCCACGGTCGGGTAGCGGTCCAGCGCCATGTACAGGTCGACGTCGCCGTTGCCGCCGCGGCTGTAGACCTTGACGTTCCGGGCCCCGGCCGGCACCATCAGGAACACATACGCCTGGCCGCTCGAGGACAGGCCGGTGATGCCGCAGTTCTTGCCCAGGTAGCTGGTCGACGAGCAGCGCGGCAGTTGCGGTTCCGGCAGCGGTGGCTGGCCGGCGGTGGTGGCTTGGTTGACCCAGTCGGCGAACTCGGCGTCGTAGCTGGTGCCGATGCGGTCCATGAAGCTCTGGTAGCCGCCGTAGTCGCCCACGCGGAACTGGCCCAGCACGGCGTCGACGTCGGCACGGTGGCGCTCGATCATGAAGCGGGTCGCCATGTAGCCCCAGCGATAAGCGCGCGGCACATAGTCGGCCATGCTGTAGGTGTTGCCGAAGATCTGGCTCAGGCGGTAGGTGCCGGTCTTGGCCATGTCGATCGCGACCTGGTTGTTATTCTTGAGCGACATGTACTCGGCGATGCCCTCGATCCACCACACGGTCGGCACCGAGGTGGCCTGCGCGAAGTCGCCCAGCATGTCGAAGCGGCCGTCCAGGTAGTGGACAAACTCGTGCTCCAGGTTCCACACCGAGAACGTCGGACGCAGCCACGAGGCTTCGTGCGCGATGAAGCGCGCCTGGTTGCCCGGCTGGTCGGGTTCGCCCTCCAGGTACATGCCGCCGTTGTTGGTGTCGATGCCGTAGATGACCGAGGCGTACTTGCTGTAGTTGGCGTAGTCGTCGAACACCACCAGTTCCAGCGAGGTGTTGTAGTCGTTGGCCACCGGTGTGCGATTGGTCTTCAGCATCTCGTGCACATAGCCTTCTTCCACCGCCAGCTTGTCGCAGCTGTCCTGCAGCTGTTCCGGCGTCATGTCCTGGGCGCGGATGTGCAGCGTCGGGCTGCAGTCCTTGCTGTACTTGAGCACGATGTTGGCCAGCTGGTTGACATAGTCGCAGGTGCCGTACTCGGAGCAGTTGGCGTTGTCGTAGTACTTGACGGCCGAGGCGGCCGCCAGCCACAGGTCGCTGTCGGTGCCGGTCATGCTGGAGCTGGCCAGCATGGCCTTGACCATCGGCTTGATGCCGTCCTTCAGCGCCGGGTACTGCATGAAGCGGAACGCCTCGTTGATCGCATCGTTGAGCTCATAGCCGTAGTAGTCGCCCAGCAGCGTCGCCTTGTTGGACGTGACGAAGGCGTTCAGCGCGGTCGCGTACGACAGGTCGTTCTGCAGCAGCGGCACGCCTTCGGCGCGGTAGTGGGAATAGAAGAACACCGTCAACGCCGACGTGAAGGCGCCGGCCGTGCTCGGGTTGCGCAGCGCGTCGACCGCGTGCGGATTGTTGGCGCTGTTGGTGTAGCGCTGCACCAGCGCCTTCATGCTGGACAGGTAGTACGGCTCGTCATGCATATTGGTGATCAGGCGAATCGCCTCGCCGGCGGTGCTGCTGGCCACCGTGTTGGGCACATACAGCGCCGTGCCGTCGGCCAGCTGCTTGATCGGCGTGCGCAGCGCGGTCTTCAGCGACTGGGCCGGCTGGGCGATGGTGCCGCCCTCGGCCAGGTAGTAGCCGGCGCGCAGGTACAGCGTCAGGTTGACCAGCTTCATGTCGCTGGCGTTGTAGTTGGCGGCTTCCTGCGTGAAGCGGCTGGCGATGGCGCTCATGTTGGCGGCCGAGTAGACCGTCGCGCCCTGCTCCGGCGTCAGCGAGAACAGCCCGTAGGTGCACTCGTAGTCCGGCAGGTTGGCCAGGTAGTCGGCCAGCGCGGCGCCGCTGTAGCTGGCCAGCTTGCCCATGTCCTTGCATTCCGGCGTCGCGCTCAACGGCGTCAGGCTGTTGCGCTGGGAGCGCGGCAGCAGGTCGTAGCGCGGCTTGGTGGTCGGCGCCACCTGGAATTTCTGCTGCTCGATCGACGGCGGCAGGTTCTGGCGCTGGTGCGGCATGGGCGCCTGCTTCAGGCGGCCATGCTTGTCCACGGCGGGATCGCCGCCCTGGTCCGCGTGGGCGGCGATACTCAGGCTGGCCACGCATAGGCCGCCCAGATACAGGATGTTCCTCGATAACGACATGTCTGCCTCTCTTCTTCAAGAATAGTTATTGGTCTTGGGCCGCCATGTTTGGGCGGCTTGGAAATACTATCTTGATGAGTTTGCAAGGCATGGCGCACACCGGACGGCGGCCGGTGGTTCGCTCTATTTAAACAGCCGGGGGTGCGGGATCGGCACAGCGTTTGCGCGGAAATACCACACTTTTGCGCGCGCGGCTGACGCTCAGGCGTTCAGCCCCTGCCACAACGACGACGCCGGCGCCGCCGCCGGCGTGCGTGCGCCGTGGTGCTGCGCGCGGTACTGCACCGGCGTCATGCCGGTCAGCGCCTTGAACTGGCGGCTGAAGGCGCTGTGGTCGGAATAGCCGCAATCGTTGGCGATGTCGGCGATGCTGCGGGTCTGGTCGGCCTCGATCAGCGCCAGCGCGCCGTTCAGCCGCGATTGCAGCAACAGCTGGCGCGGGCTGTAGTGGAACACGCGCTGGAACAGCCGCTCCACGCGCGCCAGCGGCAGGCCGGCTTCCTGCGCCAGCTGGTTCAGGCACAGGGGTTCCTTGTAGTTGTCGCGGATGTGCTGGGCGATGCTGGCGATCTGCCGGTACACCGGGTGGTGGTCGTCGGCCAGCCCGAGGTCGTGCGAGGTGCCGACCAGGCCGACGATGGCGCCGGCGTCGTCGCGCAGCGGGGTTTTGTGGGTCAGGCACCAGCCGTGGCGGCGGTTGGGATACAGGTGCAGCTCGAGGTGCTTGCTGATGGTGTGGCCGGCCTCGATGACCTCGCGGTCCTGCGCCATGTAGTTCTGCGCCAGGTGGCGCGGATGCACCTCCAGCACCGTCTTGCCGACGATTTCCTGCTTGCTGCGCAGGCCGCAGCGGCGCACCAGCGTGCGGTTGGCGGCCAGGTAGCGGCCGTCGCGGTCCTTGACGAAAAACGCGACATCGCTCAGTTCATCGAACAGGATTTCGATCGCATTCAACTCGACATTTTGCATCGCTGCTCCAGTTGCTCAGGTGACAAGACAACCAATATTACCTTATCCTTGCGCGCACTGGAACCTTGCCGTGAGCATAACTCCTACCTGCCGTCGACCCAGCCGCGCGAGCGCTCCACCGCGCGGCCCCACTGCGCCAGCAGCTCGGCGCGGCGCCCGGCCGGCATGGCCGGCTCGAAGCGGCGCTCGCACGACCACTGCGCGGCGATTTCCTCCTGCGTCTCCCAGAAGCCCACCGCCAGCCCGGCCAGATAGGCCGCGCCCAGCGCCGTGGTCTCGGTCACGTTGGGCCGCAGCACCGGCACGCCCAGCAGGTCGGCCTGGAACTGCATCAGCAGATCGTTGCGGGCCGCGCCGCCGTCCGCGCGCACCTCGGTCAATGGAATCGCGTGATGCGACGCCGCCACATCCTTCTGCATGGCCGCCATCAGCTCCGCGCTTTGATAAGCGATCGCCTCCAGCGCCGCGCGGGCGATGTGGGCGCGGTTGCTGCCCCGGCTCAGGCCGACCAGCGCGCCGCGCGCATACGGATCCCAGTGCGGCGCGCCCAGCCCGACAAAGGCCGGCACCATGAACACGCCGCCGCTGTCGGGCACGCTGGCGGCCAGCGCCTCGACGTCGCTGGACTGCTGGATGATGCCCAGCCCGTCGCGCAGCCACTGCACCGTGGCGCCGCCCATGAACACGCTGCCCTCCAGCAGGTAATCGGTGGCGCCGTCGACCCGCCAGCCGACCGTGTTCAACAGCCGGTTGTGCGACGCCACCGGATGCCGTCCCAGATGCATCAGCATGAAGCAGCCGGTGCCGTAAGTGTTCTTGACCATGCCCGGCTTCAGGCAGGCCTGGCCGAACGTGGCGGCCTGCTGGTCGCCCGCGATGCCGGCCACCGGGATCTCCGCGCCGAACAAGGCGGCCCTGGTGTGGCCCACCTCCTCGCTGGACGACACCACCTGCGGCAGCATCTCCTCGGGAATATCGAACAGCTGCAACAGGTCGTGGTCCCAGCGCATCAGGTGTATGTTGAACAGCATGGTGCGCGAGGCGTTGCTGACGTCCGTCACATGGCGCCCGGTCAGCTTGTAGGTCAGCCAGCTGTCGATGGTGCCGAAGGCCAGCGCGCCGTGGCGGGCCCGCTCGCGCGCGCCCGGCACATGGTCCAGCAGCCATTTGAGCTTGGTCGCGGAAAAATACGCGTCCAGCTCCAGGCCGGTGATGTCGGTGATTTTCTTGGCCTTGCCGTCGGCGCGCAGCGCCTCGCAGGTATCGGCCGTGCGGCGGTCCTGCCAGACGATGGCCGGCGCGATCGGCTCGCCGCTCTTGCGGTCCCACACCACGGTGGTCTCGCGCTGGTTGGCGATGCCGATCGCCAGGATCTGGCTGCCGTCGACGTGGTTGTCGTGCAGGACCTTGCGCGCCACGGTGAGCTGGCTGTTCCAGATTTCGTTGGGATCGTGCTCGACCCACCCGGGCTGCGGGAAATGCTGCGGGAATTCCTGCGCCGCGCTGCCGCAGATGTGGCCCTGATGATCGAACAGGATGGCGCGTGAGCTGGTGGTGCCTTGATCCAAGGCCAGTATGTATTTTTTCATCGGCAGAGTCCCCAGGAGCGCCGCGGCGTGCGCGTCGGTCCCGCGGCAGCCGCGAACATCGTTATTAGTTGAAGCAAGCCGATAGGCCGGATTTTGTTACGGCGCAGGCGAACCTGCGCTATGACAGCCATTCCTCTAGGCGCTGGATTACTCCAGCGCTCAAGCTTCCTACCCGCACGCTCCGCGAGCAGCATCATCGCGTGCCTATTTGGAATTGCACCAGGTGGAGGTTACCGCGTTTCACCGTAACTTAATACGCTCGTCTCTGTGGCCCTATTCCTCGCCTTATACCCCGAAGGGCTTTCAGCGGACGGCCGTTAACCGTCACCCCGCTCTATGGAGTCCGGACCTTCCTCCCGCCAGGCATTACGCGCTGGCCAGCGGCTGTCTGGCTTGCTTCAAGCGCTATTGTACCAGTCCACCCCTGTAAATCTGAAATTTGGTGTCGCCATTAGAAAAGCCGCCGCCTTTTCCCAGCCGTAGAATGCAGGATACCTATACCCATAAGGCCAGACATGACGCAACCATCCCGCACCGGCGGCCAGATCCTGGTCGACGCCCTGAAGATCCACGGCGTGGACACCGCCTTCGGCGTGCCCGGCGAAAGCTACCTCGACGTGCTCGACGCGCTGCACGACTCCGACATCCGCTTCATCATCAACCGCCAGGAAGGCGGCGCCGCCTTCATGGCCGACGCCTACGGCAAGATGACCGGCAAGCCGGGCATCTGCTTCGTCACGCGCGGCCCGGGCGCCACCAACGCCTCGATCGGCGTGCACACCGCGTTCCAGGACTCGACCCCGATGATCCTGTTCATCGGCCAGGTCGGCAACGACTTCGTCGACCGCGAAGCGTTCCAGGAGATCGACTACCGCCGCATGTACGGCCAGATGGCCAAGTGGGTGGCGCAGATCGACCGCGCCGACCGCGTGCCCGAGTACATCGCGCGCGCCTTCCAGATCGCCACCAGCGGCCGTCCCGGCCCGGTGGTGCTGGCGCTGCCGGAAGACATGCTGACCGCCGTCGCCACCGTGGCCGACACCGGCCGCTACCAGCCGGTGCAGGCGTCGCCGTCGGCCGCGCAGATCGACCAGGTGCGCGCGCTGCTGGCCGGCGCCAAGAAACCCTTGGTGCTGCTGGGCGGCGGCGGCTGGAACGCGCAAGCCTGCGCCGACCTGCAAGCCTTCGCCGAGGCCAACCACCTGCCGGTGGCGTGCGCCTTCCGCTTCCAGGACCTGCTCGACAACGCCCACCCCAACTACATCGGCGACGTCGGCATCGGCATCAACCCCAAGCTGGCCGCGCGCGTGCGCGAGGCCGACGTGATCCTGGCGATCGGCCCGCGCCTGGGCGAGATGACCACCGGCGGCTACGCGCTGATCGCCGCGCCGGTGCCGGCCCAGCGCCTGATCCACGTGCACGCCGACGCCGAGGAACTGGGCAGCGTCTACCAAGCCGAATTGATGATCAACAGCGGCATGCCGCAGATGACCGCGATGCTGGCCGCGATGGCGCCGCTCGATGCCAGCGCCTGGCAAGCCACGGTGGCCGAGGCCAAGGCCGACCTGGCCGCCTGGCAGCGCCAGCCGCCGATCTTCCAGGACGGCAAAGCGCCGCTGGACCTGTGGCAGGTGGTGCAGCAGATCGACCAGATCGCGCCGCACGACACCATCATCACCAACGGCGCCGGCAACTACGCCACCTGGGCGCACCGCTTCCACAGCTACGGCGGCATGCGCACGCAGCTGGCGCCGACCAGCGGCGCCATGGGCTACAGCGTGCCGTCCGGCGTGGCCGCCAAGATCATCGACCCGGCGCGCACCGTGATCACCTTTGCCGGCGACGGCGAGTACATGATGAACGGCCAGGAGCTGGCCACCGCCGTGCAGTACCGCGCGGGCGTGGTCATCATCGTGTTCAACAACGGCATGTTCGGCACCATCCGCATGCACCAGGAGCTGCACTACCCTGGCCGCGTGTCCGGCACCCAGCTGCACAACCCGGACTTCGCCGCGCTGGCGGTGGCCTACGGCGGCCATGGCGAGGTGGTCAGCACCACGGCGGAATTCGCGCCGGCGCTGGAACGCGCGCTGGCCTACGCCAACGGCGAGCAGCTGCCGGCCGTGATCGAGCTGCGCTACGACGGCAACCTGATCACGCCGGGCGCCACGCTCGACACCATCCGCAAGAACGCCCTGGCCGCCAAGGCCTGAGCGCCATAAAAAAACCGCCGGCTCACAGGCCGGCGGTGGTGGTCTGGCCGGCGTCGATGGACGGCGCCGGCGTTTCCTCTTCCTTCTCTTTTTCCTGTTCCTTGTGCGGCTTGGGCGCCGGGCAGGCGCGGCAGGCGCCGGCCTTGCGGCCGAAATCCGTCACCCGCTTCAGCCGCATCGGCACCGCCGCGTCGCCGCAGTAGCCGCCGTCCAGCACCAGCGTGTTGCCGCCGTCGGCCAGCTTGCCGCTGATGGTGCGCTCGTCCTCGTCCGGCGGCTGCACCGTGAAGTACAGCTGCTTGCCGCGCGGGTCGATGTTGACGTCGCTGGCCACCACCGGCCAGCTCAGGCCGCCGGCCGTGTACTCATACAGCACCGTGTCGACTTCTGAAAACCGTTGCAGCGTGATGCGCTGCCCGCCGAACTCGCCGCTGTCCGGATGGATGCACAGGTCCGAGTACACCACCATGCCGTAGCGCGGCAGCCCACCGGCCGACACGGCCGGCTTGCGCGCCAGCTTGGGCGCGGCGATCACGGCGCAGGAGGCCAGCAGGATGGCGCCGGCCAGCGCCGCGCGTGGGGTAGTCATCATGGTAACGGCTTTCAGAAATGAACAACGGCTGCACCAGGCAGCCGTTGTGGATTCTAACTGATCAGATCAGATTAGAACGAGTGACGCATGCCCAGGTTGAAGGCTTTGTCGCCCGAACCGGCTTCGGTGTTGTTACCAACGGTGTAGCTGGCGCCGTTCTTGTTCTTGATCTTAGCGAAAGCAACGTAGGTGCTGGTGCGCTTCGACAGAGCGTACGAGTAGCCAACTGCCCACTGATCTGCATCGTGGTTAGCGACTTCCTTGTCGTTCTTGCGGGTGTACGACGCCATCAGGGTGCCGTTAGGACCGATAGGAGCGGTAGCGCCGATCAGGGCAACGTTGCTGTCGCGGGTAGCGGTAGGAGCGATAGCGTAGCCGAACGGGTTGCTGTTGTTAGCCAGTGGCGAGCTGTTGGTGCCCTTGTCTTTGCTGTAAGCAGCGAAAGCCTTGACCACGCCGAAGTCGTAGTTACCAGCGATCATGGTGTTGCGGCCGATGTCGGTGCTCAGCTTGGTTGGGCCGGCCACGTCGTTGTTGGTTGCATTGTAAGCAACGCGAACATTCAGAGGACCGTTCGAGTAGCCAATCCAGGTGCCCAGTTGACGTTGTGCCGAAGCGTCGCCAGCTTGTTCGCCCACCGAGTAGGAAACCTCGCCCTGGAAGCCTTCAACCACTGGCGACAGGTACACGATGGCGTTGCTGTTGCGGGTGTTGCTGTGGTCGTTGTTGTTAGGAATGCCAGCCACGCCGAACAGGTTCTTGGCGGTACCAGCGTAGCCCAGTGCGAACGGGTCAGCCACGTCGCGCAGGGTTTCGTAGTACGGGGTGTACTGACGGCCCAGGGTCAGCTGGCCGGCGGTGGTCGATTTCAGACCAACGTAGGACTGACGGTTGGCGATCGAGCCAGCAACATCGGACGCGCCGGTGTCGACTTTAACGCCCGATTCCAGCACGAAGATAGCGCTCAGACCGCCGCCCAGATCTTCCGTACCTTTGAAACCCAGACGGGAGGCCGAGCCTACGCCGCTGGTGACTTTGGTGGTGTTGGCAACGCCGCCGCGCTCGCTCACGATACCGGCATCGACGATACCGTAGATCGTTACGTTCGATTGTGCGAACGCTGCGGAGCTCATTGCGCCCAGGACGGCCATGGCGATAAGGGATTTTTTCATTACGTGTTTCCTTCAGTTGTGTTGCTGTAAAAAGGTAAAGCTAGTATGACGGCGTGTTCGGTTCTGTGCGTGAGGGCAAACTCCCCAGCTGCCACTGTGCGATCCCGACTGCGGGGACGCGTTCACTTAAATTGCGGCCGATTCTATCGACGCCGGCTTTATCGCAGCGCAAAATGCGCCAGAGGCGGCACTATACTGATGCTTTGCTTGTCGATCAAGTGTAAAAGCGTTCATATTGACCACCCTCACCCCTGTCCGTTTTCAAAACAACAGTATTTTACTGCATCGCAATATTTCCTGCCGAGTCAGGCAACTAGCCCGGTATTTCCGCCCGATGCATCCCTCGCAGCGACCCGTTGTGCGGGCTGCCCGAGTGGCCAATACAAGCGCGACTACATCGTTGTCGGACCAAGTAAAAATAGCCTCTTTGCTATTTCTGACGCCATTTTATACTGAAGTGCCCCGCCGTCCGTCCCAGCGCAATGGTAATAAGCTTACAACTCCGGACTTTGTTCGGTGTTTTCCACAGGCAAAATAGCCCTCCGGCCAACTTTGCTCATAGTGTAAACGCTTTATAAGTGTAGGAAATTTTGTCGCGCGCGCCGGGTGTTGCGCTGCATCAGCAATTTGTAAGAAATTGCTACCTGTTGCAAATTGGAGACAATCTCTTCAGGAAACCTTGCAAAATCCGCCGACATGCCGTGCGAATCACTCTCAAATGTATGAATTTGGTGCATGCGGGGACCGCGCTTGATCCAGCGCATAAAAGTCCTGTCCCGCGGCGAAATGTTGCTGGCTGCCACAGTTTTTTTGTGGCGCCGCAAATTATATTGTCCACGACAAAGCAAGGGGAAACCCGCTAAACAGTTCATTAGTTCTGTATGCCAACTGTGTGTCGTGGACAAGGTCTTTCCCATAGGGCAAACCGGGCAAAACCCGATAGGTGGCGCCGTACTTCCGGGCGCAAATCGAATGTAAAATGCAGGTCGCGTTCCCCGGCCTCGGCCGTCGACGCACTGTGCACCCGGACCCCGTGCCAACCCTCGCGGCTGCCCAATAAATGGTTGCCGCTTAAGCCTGATGACTATTAAAGTTTCTACACAAACAGTTCCTAGCACGATCAGCGACGTCGAACGCGACACCGGCGTCGCCAAGGAAACCCTGCGCGTGTGGGAGCGGCGCTACGACTTCCCCCAGCCGATGCGCGACCCGAACGGCGAACGGGTGTATCCGATCGAGCAGGTGCACAAGCTGCGCCTGGTGAAGCGCCTGATCGACCTGGGCTACCGCCCGGGCAAGGTGATCCAGTACAGCACCGCCGAACTGCAGGCGCTGACCGGCCAGGCCACCGGCAGCCTGCACGGCGCCAGCGTGACCCCGCCCGCGCTGCAAAGCTACCTCGACCTGTGCAAGAGCCACCAGATGGAGGCGCTGCGCCGCAAGCTGTCGCAGGCGCTGCTGATGATGGGGCTGAAAAGCTTCGTGATCGAGCTGGTGGCGCCGCTGACCGCGCTGATCGGCGAGGCCTGGGCCAGCGGCGCGCTGGCCACCTTCGAAGAACACTTGTATACCGAATCGCTGACCGTGGTCATGCGCAGCGCCATCTTCGCCATGCCGCAGGCCAGCGCCAGCAACGTGGGCGCGCCGCGCCTGATGCTGACCACCCTGCCGCAGGAGCGCGACGGCCTGGGCCTGCTGATGGCCGAGGCCATGTGCGTGGCCGAGGGCGCGCATTGCATCTCGCTGGGCGTGCAAACGCCGCTGCTCGACATCGTCGAGGCGGCCCGCGTGCAGCGCATCGACATCATCGCGCTGTCGTTCTCGGTCGGCATGAACGCGCGCCAGGCGCTGGACGCGCTGGCCGAGCTGCACAGCCGCCTGGGCGGCAGCATCGAGCTGTGGGCCGGCGGCGGCAACGCCGCGTTCAAGCGGCGCCGGCCGGCGTACGTGCGGGTCTACGCGCTGTCCGACATCAGCGCCGCCATCGCCGACTGGCGCCAGCGCCACGCCGCCGCGGCGGGCTGAAAATCTTGTCATTCCGGTAGCATGGCCGGGCGGCCGCGCCACGCTCTGGTAAAATAGCGGCATTTTTCCCCGTGTCCGGCGCCGCCGGCCATCCGCTTGAAGCGCCCCCAACCACATGTCCATGTTTAGTTTCTTCAAGAAAAAACCCGTCGCCCCCGAAACGCCGCCGGCCGCCGCTGCTGCTGCCGCCCCCGCCATCGAACCGTCCGTCCCGCCCGCGCTGCCCGAGCTGCTGCCGATCGAGGAGCCGGCGCCCAAGCTGTCGTGGATGTCGCGCCTGAAGGCCGGCCTGTCCAAGACCTCGAGCAACCTGTCGATCCTGTTTGTCGGCGCCAAGATCGACGACGACCTGTACGACGAGCTGGAGGCGGCCCTGCTGATGTCGGACGCCGGCGTCGACGCCACCCAATACCTGCTCGACGCCCTCAAGCAAAAGGTCAAGGACGACAAGCTGCTGGACGCGGCCGCGGTCAAGGCCGCGCTCAAGCAACTACTGATCGAGCTGCTGACCCCGCTGCAGCGCCCGTTCGAGCTGGGCCGCCACCAGCCGACCGTGATGATGATCTCCGGCGTCAACGGCGCCGGCAAGACCACCACCATCGGCAAGCTGGCCAAGCACATGCAGACCCACGGCCAGTCGGTGCTGCTGGCGGCCGGCGACACCTTCCGCGCGGCCGCCCGCGAGCAGCTGATGGTCTGGGGCCAGCGCAACAACATCACCGTGATCTCGCAAGCCTCGGGCGACCCGGCCGCGGTCTCGTTCGACGCCGTGCAGTCCGGCAAGGCCAAGGGCCTGGACGTGGTGATGATCGACACCGCCGGCCGCCTGCCGACCCAGCTGCACCTGATGGAGGAACTCAAAAAGGTCCAGCGCGTCATCGGCAAGGGCATGGAAGGCGCGCCGCACGAGACGCTGCTGGTCATCGACGGCAACACCGGCCAGAACGCGCTGGCCCAGGTCAAGGCCTTCGACGACGCCCTCAAGCTGACCGGCCTGGTGATCACCAAGCTCGACGGCACGGCCAAGGGCGGCGTGCTGGCCGCCATCGCCCGCGTGCGCCCGGTGCCGGTGTACTTCATCGGCATCGGCGAGAAGATCGAGGACCTGCAGCCCTTCGTGGCCGCCGAGTTTGTTGAAGCCCTGCTGGGATAAGCGCCCGCCATGATCGAATTCCGCAACGTCTCGAAACAATACACCCCCGACGCGACGGCGCTGCGCGACGTCTCGTTCACGGTCGCCAAGGGCGAGCTGGTGTTCCTGGCCGGCCCCTCGGGCGCCGGCAAGTCCACCCTGCTGAAAATGATCGCCGCGGTCGAGCGCCCCAGCGCCGGCCAGGTGATCGTCAACGGCCAGGACATCGCCCGCATCAAGCCGGCCGCCGTGCCGTTCTTGCGGCGCAACCTGGGCCTGATCTTCCAGCAGCAGCGGCTGCTGACCGACCGCTCCATCCTGGCCAACGTCATGCTGCCGCTGCTGGTGACCGGCGCCTCGCGCGCCCAGGCCGAGCAGCGCGCCCGCGCCGCCCTCGACAAGGTGGGACTGCTGGAGCGCGCCGACGCCCAGCCGCTGGCCCTGTCCGGCGGCGAGCAGCAGCGCGTGTCGATCGCGCGCGCCATCGTCAACCGCCCGCAGGTGATCCTGGCCGACGAGCCCACCGCCAACCTGGACCGCGCCAGCGCCAACAAGGTATTGGACGCGCTCAAGGCCTTCCACTCGGTCGGCGTGACCTGCCTGATCTCCAGCCATGACGAGCAGATGCTGGACGCCGCCGCGCGCGTCATCCATCTCAAGCATGGCCAGCTGGAGGTGGCGGCATGACGCTCTGGTTCCGGCAACACCGCTACGCGCTGGCCGCGGCCCTGGTGCACCTGCGCCGCTCGCCCGGCGGCTTTTTGTTCAATATCTTAGTGGTGGCGATCGCGCTGGCGCTGCCGTTCACCGGCGTCACCCTGCTCGACAACGTGCGCCCCATGTCCGAGCAGCTGTCGGTCGATCCCGAGCTCAGCATCTTCCTCAAGCAGGACACCCCGCGCGAGCAGGCCGAGGCGCTGGCCGTGTCGCTGCGCCAGGCGGTGCGCGACAAACAAGCCAAGATCGTCTTCACCCCGCGCGAGAAGGCGCTGGAGCAGTTGAAGGACAAGAGCGGCCTGGCCGACGTGCTGACCACGCTGGGCGAGAACCCGCTGCCCGACAGCTATGTGCTCAAGCTGGACGCCTTCCGCAACGCCCAGGCCGGCGGCGACGTCGACCAGCTGGCCGCGCAGATCCGCGCCCTGCCCGGCGTCGACACAGTGCAGGTCGATTCGGCCTGGGTCAAGCGCCTGGCCGCGCTGCTCAACGTGCTGCGCCTGGCGCTGCTGCTACTGGCCGCCACCTTGGGCACGGTGGTGGTGGCGGTGATCTTCAACACCATCCGCCTGCAGGTGATGACCCAGCGCGAGGAAATCCTGGTGTCCAAGCTGATCGGCGCCACCGACAGCTTCATCCACCGCCCCTTCTACTACACCGGCGCGCTGCTGGGTCTGTGCGCGGGCGGGGTGGCGCTGGGTGCCGTGTCGCTGGCGCTGCGCCCGCTGAACGTGGCGATCGCCGAATTCGCCCGCCTGTACGCCTCCGAGTTCCAGCTGGCGCCGCTGCCGCCGCTGGCCATGGCCGGCCTGCTGGCCCTGTCGGCCGGCCTCGGCCTCATCGGCGCGCTGCTGTCCGTGCAGCGCCACCTGTCCCGCCTGAACTGATCCCTCCGCCTTTCCGTGCGCCCCCGCACGGAAAGGTCGGCCCCCGCCGATTAGCATTAAGCCCGGCCTAAGCTCCACCGCGCATGCTTCATTAATCAGATGCCATGATGCTTAAAAACGTCATAGTATTTTTACTATCAAAGCGATTAATAACCGATGATTGGCACTCAACGAAGGAGAGTGCTAATATACGTGGACTGAAGAGAAAACAGTTCTCTACAGAACCCAGAATCGTTAAGAACAAGCAACATCATCGAGCGAAGGAATGAACATGACTATGTCCGCACCGACTGCATTGGTCCCCGCCACCAATCGCGCCCTGGGACTCGGGTTCACAGGCAACCTGGGCAACCTGGACGCCTACATTTCGGCCGTCAACCGCCTGCCGATGCTGACGCACGACGATGAAATCTCGCTGGCCAAGCGCCTCAAGGAAAAGAACGACCTCGGCGCCGCCCAGGAGCTGGTGCTGTCGCACCTGCGCCTGGTGGTCTCGATCGCGCGCGGCTACCTGGGCTACGGCCTGCCGCACGCCGACCTGATCCAGGAAGGCAATATCGGCCTGATGAAGGCGGTCAAGCGCTTCGACCCGGACCAGGGCGTGCGCCTGGTGTCGTACGCGATGCACTGGATCAAGGCCGAGATGCACGAATACATCCTGAAGAACTGGCGCCTGGTCAAGGTGGCCACCACCAAGGCCCAGCGCAAGCTGTTCTTCAACCTGCGCAGCCACAAGACCGGCCTGGACGCGATGACGCCGACCCAGATCGACAGCCTGGCCAAGATGCTGGACGTCAAGCGCGAGGAAGTGATCGAGATGGAAACCCGCCTGAGCGGGCGCGACATCGCGCTGGAATCGCCCAACGACGACGAGGACGACAAGTTCGCGCCGATCGCCTACCTGTCGTCCGAGGCCAGCGAACCGACCCGCGTGCTGGAAGCCGAACAGGTGACCCGCCTGCAATCGGAAGGGCTGGAGGAAGCACTGGGCAAGCTGGACGCCCGCTCGCGCCGCATCGTGGAAAGCCGCTGGCTGGCCAACGACGACGGCTCCGGCGCCACCTTGCACACGCTGGCGGAGGAATTCGGCGTCTCGGCCGAGCGCATCCGCCAGATCGAAGTGGCCGCGCTGAAGAAAATGAAGGGCGCGCTGGCCGCCTACGTGTAAGCCCCACCGCCGCGCGCGGCACCGAAAAAGCCGCCCGGCCCGCGCCGCGCGGCTTTTTTTACGCCGGCCGCGCGGGCCGCGCCACCGCAGCGGGTTTGACGCAGCGCTGTAAAGCTGCGGTTCGTGCGACGGGAACGTGATCTTTTTGCTAAGCTTGCCTTCCCCATCGAAGGAAGAGGATCCCATGAACTCCACACTCACCAGGCAGTTGATCATCCTGCCGCTGCTGGCGGCCGTGCTGGCCATGCTGCACGCCTGCGGCTCCGCGTCCGCCGTCGGCCGCCCCGCCGCCGCGCCGCAGCCGTTCGCCCAGACCTATGTGCTGACGCAGGGCGCCAGCGTGGCCATCGCGCCGGCCGCCGCGCCCGGCATCAGCGGTGCAACCGGCACCACCGCCGGCGCGCCCAGCCTCAAGCTCGAACGGGTCAACGACAGCCGCTGCCGCATCGGCGCGGTGTGCGTCTGGGCCGGCTACATCAGCTACAGCTTCGCGCTGACCGCCGCCGACGGCACCACCAGCAACTTCGTGCTGTCCGACAGCATGCCCAACGCCCGCCCCAGCGTCACGCAAAACGGCCTGACCTTCACGCTGACCGGCGTCGAACCGCAGGCAGTCCCCGCCAAGAATGAAGCCACGCCGGATTATCGGGTAAGCTTGAGGGTGAGCAACGCCCCCTCATCCTAACCCGGACCCCGCGCCCCATGACCCTGCCTAGACGCCCCGCCCGCACCGTTCTCGTTTCCACCATCATCCTCACGCTGATCCTGCCGCCGGCGGCCTGGGCCAAGACCCCGGTCGCCACCGGCAGCGGCGGCGCGGTCGCCACCATCAGCGAGCCCGCGTCCAAGGCCGCGCTGGCCATCCTCAACCAGGGCGGCAACGCGGTGGACGCCGCCGTCGCGGCGGCCGCCACCTTGGGCGTGACCGATCCGTTCAGCTGCGGCATCGGCGGCGGCGGCTTCATGGTCATCTACCTGGCCAAGGACAAGCGCGTGATCACCATCGACCACCGGGAAACCGCGCCGGCCAGCTTCACACCGCGCGTGTTCCTGCAGGACGGCAAGGAAATGGACTTCGACACCGTGGTCGCCAGCGGCATGTCGGTCGGCGTGCCGGGCACCGTGCGCGGCTGGCACGAAGCGCTGGACCGCTACGGTTCGATGTCGTTCAAGCAGGTACTGGCGCCGGCCATCGCCGTGGCCACCGAGGGCTTCCCGGTCAACGCCAACTTCTCGCGCCTGGTCGAGGAAAGCCAGGCCAAGTTCAGCATGTTCCCCGACACCGCCGCGCTCTACCTGCGCAACGGCAAGGCCATCCAGCCCGGCAGCACCTTGCGCAACCCCGGCATGGCCAAGGCCTACCGCGAACTGGCGGCCGGCGGCGTCAAGGTTTTCTATGAAGGCAAGATCGGCCGCGCCGTGGTCGACGCGGTCAACCAGCCCAAGGTCGCCAGCGGCGTGCACGTGCGCGCCGGCCAGATGACGATGGCCGACCTGGCCAACTACGAAGCGCGCCTGCGCCAGCCGGTGCACAGCACCTACCGCGGCTACGACCTGTACGGCATGCCGCTGCCGAGCAGCGGCGGCATCGCCATCGCCGAGGCGCTCAACATCCTCGAAGGCTACGACCTCAAGGCCATGCCGAAGGACAAGGCCGAACACCTGTACCTGGAAGCGAGCCGCCTGGCCTTCGCCGACCGCAACGCCTACCTGGCCGATCCCGAGTTCGTCGAAGCGCCGGTGGCCGGCCTGCTGAGCAAGGACTACGCCGCCCGCCGCCGCGAGCTGATCAACCCCGACCAGGCCAGCGTGCAGGCGCCGGCCGGCGATCCATACCCGTTCCAGAACGACCCGAGCGTGCCGCTGCGCCCCAACGCCAACAAGCTGCTGGCCGAGGGCGCGCACACCACCCACCTGACCGTGT
This sequence comes from Duganella vulcania, assembly GCF_009857655.1. NCBI lineage: Bacteria > Pseudomonadati > Pseudomonadota > Betaproteobacteria > Burkholderiales > Oxalobacteraceae > Duganella > Duganella vulcania. The sequence continues at coordinate 96,205 of NZ_WWCX01000004.1, read as the reverse complement.
CGGACAAGGACGGCAACATCGTCGCCTACACCTACACCATCGAATCCTGGGGCGGCAGCGGCATCGTGGTGCCGGGCTACGGCTTCCTGCTGAATAACGAGATGACCGACTTCGACTTCTCCGGCCCGGCGCCCAACGTGCCGGAAGCGGGCAAGCGTCCGCGCAGCAGCATGTCGCCGACCTTGGCGTTCCGCAACGGCAAGCCGGCGTTCTCGATCGGCAGCCCCGGCGGCGCGACCATCATCACCACCGTGCTGCAGACCATCTTCAACTACGTCGACCTGGGCATGAGCATGCCGGACGCGCTCAACGCGCCGCGCCTGTCCGAGCGCAACGGCCCGGCGACCGACGTCGAGCCGGGCTTCGCCGGCACCGCGCAGGCCGTGGCGCTGGAGAAGAAAGGCCAGCACTGGAACAAGCCGGAAGAAATCGGCGCCGCCAACGCGCTGGTGTTCAACCCGGACGGCACCGTCACCGCCGTCAGCGAAGGCCACCGCCACGGCGCCGGCAGCGCGCTGGTGCAGAAGTCGGCGCACTAGGCGCTCAGTTGAAAACCGGTATGCGGGCGTTGGGCGAGCGGCGATAGGTCCAGTTCAGCGTCCGCAGCAAACCGGGATGCGCTGGCTCGGCCATCAGCGCCTCCATCGCGCCGGTGGCGAAGGCGCAGGCCAGCGCCTGGCCCGGACAGGCGTGTACACCATGGCCGAAGCCAAACTCGCGCCCCTCGCCGCGCGGATCGCGGTTGGCGGCGGCCAGCACCAGCAACAGCGTTTGCCCCGCCAGTAAAGGCGCGCCGCCGATCTCGCAATCGCGCGCCACGAAGCGGCGCGTGTTCTGGATCGGCGGATCGAAGCGGCCGACCGACCGCACCAGCACGGCCGCATCCTCCACGCCGCTGCGCTCCTCCTCCGGCTGACGCGCCAGCGCCAGCACGCTGTTGCCGATCAGCCCAGCCGTGGCCTCGTACGTCTGCGACAGCAGGCCGACCAGATTGGCCAGCAAGCCGTGCGACTCGCTCCAGCCCACCGCCTCCGCCTCGGCGATCACCTGCGACAGCAAGCTGCCCGGCGCAGCCGACGGCGACGCGTCGCGCATCAGCTCCTCGAAGCCCGCCAGCAGCGACAGCGCCGCCGCATGCGCACGCCCGATCTGCGACGCATCGCTGTACGGCGACAGGCAGGCCACGAACTCGCCCATCCACGCCGCCACCGCCGGCAGCTGGCTGTCCGCGAAGCCGAGCAGGCTGGCCATCGACGACACCGGCGCCTCGAACATCCACGACGCCAGCCCGTCATCCCGCCACAAGCGCCCGCCGATCCGCCGCGCGAGCAGCCGGGCGGCCTGCGTGTCCACGCCAGCCAGCGCCCGCTGCAAAGCCAGCTTCGGTTGCGTGTGCCGCTCGCCATCGTTCATGCGCACCAGCGCGCCGAACACCTGCCCTGCCGCGCCGCCCGCGATCGCCGCCGGCACCGGCTCGGCCAGCGGCCGCACGCGGCAATCGGGATGGCGCATCACCGCCATCACATCGGCGGCGCTGGCGGCGATCCACAGGCCAAGGCCGGCATCGAAACGCAAGCCTTGTGCCGCCGCCAAAGCGTCGTAATATGGATAGGGATCGACATGCGTGACCGCGGCCAGCGCGTCTTGGGGAAAGGTAGTATTCATGCGACAAGGATGCCACCAATTTCACCGCGATAGTTAGGCCGGCGCCGAAGTAAGCCCGCAGCTAAGCCATGTTTAAGAATCAGCCAACAAACTGAGTCACCGATACCACTCTGGGGAATGCAATGAAAAACTGGGCGCGCGCCAACAAGGGCTTCTTACTGTTCCTGATGCTGTTCGGGATCTTCCGCACCGCCATCGCCGACTGGAACCCGATCCCGTCCGCCTCCATGCACCCCAACCTGCTGGAGGGCGACGTGGTGTTCGTCAACCGCCTGGCCTACAACGTCAAGCTGCCGCTGACCGACGTCGTCCTCGGCACCACCGGTGAGCCGCAGCGCGGCGACATCGTCACCTTCTCCTCGCCGAAGGACGGCACGCGGCTGATCAAGCGCGTGATCGCGCTGCCCGGCGACCGCGTCGAGATGCGCAACGAGCAGCTGGTCATCAATGGCCAGCCGGCCGGCTACGCGGCCCAGGGGCAGTCCACCGAAACCGTCAAGGGCCTGGGCCAGCTGGAGGCGCTGCGCGTGGACGAATCCATCGCCGACGCCCGCGCCCATTCGATCCAGCTGATGCCGCAGGTGCAGGCCCGCCGCGATTTCGCGCCGCTCACCGTGCCGCCGGGCGAGTACATGATGTTGGGCGATAACCGCGACAACAGCGCCGACTCGCGCTACATCGGCCTGGTGCCGCGCGCCCTGCTGATCGGCCGCGCCGAGCGCGTGCTGGCCTCCGCCGACATCACCGGCAACTGGCATCCGCGCACCGAACGCTTCGGCATGAGCCTCTATCCGGCGCCATAGGGCCTCTCCCCGCCGGGCCCCGGCAATGCTATGATGAGTAGAAAATCTCATAACATTGTCGAGGCAAACATGATCGAATTCAAGGGACTATCCAAGGTCTACGGCGGCTTCAATGCCGTCAAACCCCTGAACCTGACCGTCAAGCGCGGCGAAGTATTCGGCTTCCTCGGCCCCAATGGCGCCGGCAAGACCACCACCATCCGCATGATGATGGGCATCCTGGTGCCGAGCGCCGGCCAGGTGCTGATCGACGGCCTCGATTGCCACAGCGAGCCGGCCGAAGTCAAACGCCGCGTGGGCTACCTGCCCGACACCCCGATCTTCTACGACTACCTGCGCGGCCGCGAGATCCTGCAATTCGTCGGCGAGATGCACGGCTACCCGCACGCCGAAGCGGTGCAGCGCAGCGCGCGCCTGCTGGGCGAATTCGGGCTGGAGGAAGCGGGCGAGGACTACGCCGTCAACTACTCGCTGGGCATGAAGAAGCGCCTCGGGCTGGCCTGCGCGCTGATCCACGAGCCGGCGGTGCTGATCCTCGATGAACCAATCAACGGCCTCGATCCGCGCGCCTCGCGCGACGTTCAGGAACGCCTGCTGGCGGCCGCCGCGCGCGGCGTCACCATCTTCGTCTCCACCCACTTGCTGGACATGGCCGAGAAGCTGTGCGACCGCGTCGGCATCATCCACCACGGCCAGCTGGTGGCCACCGGCACGCTCGACGAGATCCGCGCCGAGGCCTCGGCCAGCGGCTCGCTGGAGGACGTGTTCCTGAAGATCACCGACGAAGCCGCGGCGGAGCGCGCGGAATGACGCAGCCGGCAGCCCAGGCAGTGACGCCGGCGCGCGCCATCTGGCTGATGACAAAAATGCGCCTGACCCGCCAGCGCAACATGGTGGCCAATAACCTGTTCCGCAAATTCCGCAAGAAGAAGCCGCGCGACGGCATCGCCGGAAAGAAGAGCGGCATGTGGGTGCTGACCGTGGTCATGGCGCTGTTCATGTCGTTCTCCTTTCTCAGCCTGTCGCGCAACGTGGTGCTGAACATGGACTGCCACCTGGTGGCCGACAGCGGCTGCCAGGTGGTCGACCATGACGGCGACCGCCACCAGGACCTGGAACGGGCCGCCGCCCAGCTGCACAAGGCGCCGTTCCAGCCGGAGCTGACGCGCGGCCTGACGATGGCCCTCACGCTGCTGTTCGCGCTCGCCGTCCTGCTCCCGCTGGGCAGCAAGGAGCTGGGGCAGCCCGACTGGGACCTGGAGTGGCTGGTGACCATGCCGGTCGAACGCCCCACGCTGTTGTGGGGACGCCTGCTGGAACGCAGCGCGTCCAACATCAGCGGCGTGTTCGCGCTGATGCCGCCGCTCGCCATCATCGGGTGGTACTCGGGCCTGGGCTGGTTCGCCCCGCTGGCGGCGCTGGCGGCCTTGCTGGTGCTGCTGCCGCTGGCGGCGCTGCTGCATACGCTGGCCGACACCGGCCTGCGTATGTGGCTGCCCGCGTCGCAGCTGCGCAACCTGCAGGCCATCACCGGCTTGTTCAGCATGCCCCTGATGTATTTCGTCATGGCGCTCGGCATGCCCGGCGCCAGCGGCTTCGTGCTGGAGTGGGCGCGCGCCTTCCCGGCGTGGGCCGGCTGGACGCCACCGGGGCTGGTGCTGCAGGCGATGCAGGCATCCGGCCTGGCGCAGGCAGGCCTCGCCATCGCGCTGCTGCTGGCGCAAACCGCCGTGCTGCTGTGGGCCGGCGTGGCGCTGATGCAGTACCAGCTGCGCAATGGCGTGGTCAACTCCGGCGCGCGGGAAAGCGTGCGGCGCAAGCCGCAGGCGGCATCCAACAGCGCCGGGCGGCTCTCCCGCGCGTTCACGCCGATCAAGCGCCGCGAGCTGCGGCTGCTGAGCCGCGACCGCAACTTCCTGTTCCAGACCTTGCTGCTCCCGGTGATTATCGTGGTCAGCCAGCTGGTCTTCAACGGCAAGCTGAATAGCTTCGCGGAGCTGGGCGAGCACCACACCGTCGCCGCCGCCATCGCCTTCGGCATCGGCGTCTACATGCTGATGCTGTCCGCCTTCCAGACCCTGAACAACGAAGGCCACGTACTCTGGCTGCTGTACACCGTGCCGCGCTCGATCGAGAGCATATTGAAGGAAAAGGCGCAGCTGTGGGGCGTGCTGACGATGATCTACCCGCTGATCATCGTCGGCATCAGCGCCTGGTACACCAGGCACTTCGAATGGAGCATGCTGGCGCTGCTACTGATCGTCTTCGCCGGCTTGCCGATCTACTCGCTGATCGCCGTCTCGCTGGGCGTATTCGCCTGCGACCCGCAAGCGGTCGACGTGCGCACGCGCGTGCGCCCAACCTACGTCTACCTGTACATGCTGCTGGCCAGCTTCTACACCTGGTCGATCTACAGCGATGTGTGGTCGCAAAAACTGGTGGTGATGGTGCTGGTCGCATCGCTGGCGCTGGCGCTGTGGCAAAAGGCGCGCGACGCCCTGCCCTACCTGCTGGACCCCGCCGCCGCGCCGCCGCCGCGCGTCTCCACCTCCGACGGCCTGATCGCCGCCACCGCGTTCTTCATCATGCAGGGCTTGATCGCGCTGTTCATGATGAACGCCATGGAGATGCCAGCACAGCCAGCGGTGACGATAGGCTTCGCAGCATCCGGCCTGCTGGTCTACGTGTTGATACGCTTCGTCTACTGGCGCAGCAAGACCGCCGGCGTGCCGGCCGTCCTGCGCGGCGGCGACATGAAACTGACATTGGGCTATGGCGCGGTGGCCGCCTTCGTCGCATGCGCTGTGGGGCTGGCCTACCTGGCCGGCCTGCAGCATTCGGCGCTGTGGGCGGAGATCGCCAAACAGTCGTCGGCGTCGGCATCGACGGTCTCGCGCGGATGGCTGCTGGCGTTGGCCGTGCTGGCCGCGCCGCTGTGCGAAGAGTTCATCTTCCGGGGACTGATCTACGGCGGCTTGCGCCGCTCGATGTCCGCCATGCCCGCCATGGCGATGAGCGCCGCCATCTTCGCCGTGGTTCATCCGCCGACCTCGATGCTGCCGGTCTTCGTGCTCGGCCTGTGCGCCGCGTGGACGTATGAGCGCAGCAAAACCCTGCTAGGCCCGATGCTGGTACACGCGGTGTATAACGCCGTGGTCCTGTCCTGGCAGTTCTGGATGTAGGCACCGAACCCTCCGTGGCAGGAATTGACCGTTTTATGTCATTCCGCCACGGCGCGCACATCGGATAATCCTTGTCGAACCACACAGACAGGATCGTCCAGATGCGCACACTGATTTACCTCCTCCTGCTGATCGGCCAATGGGCCGCCGCCGGCGAACTGCCCGCCTACCAGGACCGCTTCGGCCGCGCCAAACCGGTGATCGCCGTCGCCGGCGAAAACAGCGGCACCGAACTGACCGACTTCGCCATCCCCTACGGCGTGCTGACCCGCTCCGGCGCGGCGCAGCTGCTGAGCGTCGCCACGCAAGCCGGCCCGATTTCCATGCGCCCGGCGCTGAAGCTCCAGCCGGATGCCACCACCGGCGAATTCGACCAGCGCTTCCCGCAGGGCGCCGACTACGTGATCGTGCCGGCTGTCGTCAAGCCGGACGACGCGGCGCTGGTGGCATGGATCGCCGCGCAGGGCGCCAAAGGCGCCACCATCGTCAGCATCTGCGACGGCGCGCTAGTTGTCGCCAACGCCGGCCTGTTCAAAGGCCGCCGCGCCACCGCGCACTGGGCCACCGAATCCTATCGCAAGGAGCATTATCCGGACACGCAATGGGTCAGCAACATCCGCTACGTCGCCGACGGCAAAGTCATCTCAAGCGCCGGCGTCAGCGCCGCCATGCCAACCGCGCTGGCCCTGATCGAAGCCATCGCCGGCACGCAGCGCGCCGCCGAAGTGGCGCAGCAGCTTGGCGTGAGCGACTGGAGCACGACCCACAACAGCGATATCTTCCGTCCACGCCTGGGCACCAACCTCACCGCCTACATCACCGGCTACACCAATCAATGGTTCCACTCGCGCGACGAGATCGGCGTCGCCGTGGCGCCGGGCGTGGATGAAATCACGCTGGCCTTCACCGCCGACGCATGGTCGCGTTCCAAGCGCAGCAAGGTCTACTCCGTCGCCGCCAGCTCGGCTCCGCTGCAATCGCGCTCCGGCCTGACCATCGTGCCGGACCGCGTCCAGGGCGCGGCCGAGGCGCCGGCCCTGCTGCCCGACACCTCCACTGCGGGCTTGCCCGGCCAGGCGCTCGACCGCGCGCTGGAAGGACTGGAGCAGCGCTACGGCCACCGCACCGCCATGCTGGTGGCGCTGGAATTCGAGTATCCTTCCTACCACTGAAGCCCGCCATCCACGTACCGCCATGCCATCGAAGAAAACCCTGCGCGTCGTGCTGCTCGCCTACGACGACATGAACCTGCTGGACCTGTGCGGCCCGTTGCAGGCACTCGCCACCGCCAGCAAGCGGCATAGCGGCCGGGGTCCGGCGCTGTACGAAACCATCGTTGCCTCGGCCGACGGCGGCATGATCACCACCAGCGCCGGCCTGCCGGTGATGACCGTCGCCATCGCCACGCTGGACGGCCTGGCCATCGACACGCTGATCGCGCCGGGCGGCTGCAAGGGACAGGTGTATTACGCGCCGCCGGCGCTGGTGAGCTGGATCGCGCACCAGGCGCCGCTGGTGCGCCGTCTGTGTTCCGTCTGCACCGGCGCCTTCCTGCTGGCCGCCGCCGGGCAGCTGGAGGGCAAGCGTGTCGCCACGCATTGGGAATGGATGGACCGGCTGCGGGACCTGCATCCCGGCATGGACATCGATGCCGACAAGATCTTCATCAAGGACGGTTCGGTGTGGACCTCCGCCGGCGTCAGCGCCGGCATCGACCTGACGCTGGCACTGATCGAGGAAGACTACGGTCATCATGTCGCCATCGAGACGGCGCGCCAGCTGGTGATGTTCATCAAGCGCACAGGCGGCCAATCGCAATTCAGCGTGCCGCTGGCGGCGCAGACGAGCGACGGCGGACGCTTCGACGATCTGCATGCCTGGGTCGCGGCCAACCTGCACGAGAACCTGTCGGTGGATCGCCTGGCCGAGCAGGCCGGCATGACGCCGCGCACCTTCGCGCGCAGCTACGCCAGCCAGCAAGGACGCACGCCCGCCAAGATGGTGGAAGCGATGCGGCTGGAGGCCGCGTGCCGCGCGTTGGAGAAAACCGCCTTGCCGCTGAAGGCCATCGCGGCCAACACCGGCTATGTGGAGGAACAGAACCTGCGGCGCGTGTTCCAGCGCCAGTTGGGCGTGAGCCCCGGCCAGTACCGCAGCCGCTTCTCCGGCCACGGTACCACTGCGGCTTTCTAGTCCGCGGCACTGCCGCGAACTAGTCTTTATACTGCGGGCCGGACATCAGGAAGCCGCCGCCCTGGTAGATCGTCGCCACATCATCCTTCGGCGGATAGACGCCGGTGTCGGGGAAGCTGGCGGCGAAACGCGTCGAACTGTCCCTGGGCTTGAAGCCCAGGTGCGAGGCCTTGCTGTTGTCCCACCAGCTGCCCGGATTGGCCGACGCGCCGAACAATATCGTATGCCCCACGCGCGGCGTGAACAGCGAGCAGCGCAGCGACTCCACCAGGTCATCGTAGCTGAACCACGTCACCATCATGCGCGGATTGACCGGCTCCGGGAACGAGGAACCAATGCGCAGGCAGACCGTCTCGATGCCGGTGCGGTCATAGTAGTAGCGCGACAGCGACTCGCCGAAGCACTTGCTCACGCCATACAGGCTGTCCGGCCGCATCGGGCTGTCGGCGTCGATGTAGTCGGTGGTCTTGTAGTAGCCGATGGTGTGGTTGGAGCTGGCGAACACCACGCGCTTGACGCCGTGCTTGTGCGCCGCCTCGTACAGGTTGTAGGTACCGGCGATGTTGGCCGCCATGATGTTCTCGAACGTGTTCTCGGTCGAGATGCCGCCGAAGTGCAGCACCGCGTCCACGCCCTCCAGCAGCTTGAACACGGCGGCCTTGTCGGCCAGGTCGCACTGGACGATCTCCTCGCCCTCGCGCGCCGCGCCCATGTCGCCGATGTCGGACAGGCGCACCACATCCGCCCAGGGCTTGATGCGGTCGCGCAGGATTTTACCCAGGCCGCCGGCGGCGCCGGTCAGCAGCAATCGTTTGAATGGCTTGGTCATGTCTCAGTCTCTGTTTTAGTTATCAGGTCACCGGGGCCGGGTTGAACAGCACCAGTGCGTTATGCAGCTTCCATTTCTCCGCCCACGTACGGCGTCCGCTGGCGACATCGAGCAGCAGCTGGAACATCTCCCAGCCGACATCGGCGATGCTCGCCTCGCCGCTGGCGATGCGGCCGGCGTTGATGTCCATCAGGTCGTGCCAGCGCGCGGCCAGCTCGTTGCGCGTGGCGACTTTAATGACCGGCACTTCGGCCAGGCCATACGGCGTGCCACGGCCGGTGGTGAAGACGTGCAGGTTCATGCCCGCCGCCACCTGCAGCGTGCCGCAAATGAAATCGCTGGCCGGCGTGGCGGCGTAGATCAGGCCCTTCTGCGTCAGCTTCTCGCCCGGCGACAGCACGCCGGAGATCGGGCTGCTGCCGGATTTGACGATGGAGCCCATCGCCTTCTCGACGATGTTCGACAGCCCGCCCTTCTTGTTGCCCGGCGTGGTGTTGGCGCTGCGGTCCACGCCGCCGCGCTTGAGGTAACTGTCGTACCACTCCATCTCGCGTATCATCGCCTGCGCCACTTCGGGCGTGGCCGCGCGCGAGGTCAGTTGATCGATTCCGTCGCGCACCTCGGTCACCTCGGAGAACATCACCGTGGCGCCGGCGCGCACCAGCAGGTCGGTGGCATAACCCACCGCCGGATTGGCGGTCACGCCGGAGAAGGCGTCGCTGCCGCCGCACTGCACGCCGACCACCAGCTCGGAAGCGGGCACGGTTTCGCGACGACGCTTGTCCAATGCCGCCAGGTTGATCTCGGCCTGCTTCATAATCGACTCGATCATCGACATGAAGCCGACATGGCCCGCATCCTGCAGGCAGACCAGCGCCGGCTCGGCGCCACCGCCGTTCTGGATCGGAATCGAGCCTTTGGGGAACAAGCGCGCCGGCTGCAGCTTCTCGCAACCGAGGCTCACCACCATGGCCTGCCCGCCGAAGTTCGGATTGAGGCTGATATTGCGCAGCGTACGGATAGGCACCATCGCGCCCGGCGCGTCGATCGCCACGCCGCAGCCGTAGGTGTGCTCCAGCCCCACCACGTCGTCGACGTTGGGGTACTTCGGCAGCAGCTCGTCCTTGATGCGCTTGACCGCGAACTCCACCACCCCCGCCACGCACTGCACGGTGGTGGTGATGGCCAGGATGTTGCGCGTGCCGACGCTGCCGTCCGGATTGCGGAACCCCTCGAACGTGTAGCCTTCCAGCGGCTCGGCCGGCGGCGGCAGGTTGGTCGATATCGGCAGGTTCACCAGCTCGCGCGCCGGCGGCATCTCCACCTGCGGCTCGGCGACCCAGCTGCCGGCGGCGATATCGCACGCGGCGTAACCGATGGTGACGTTATAGCGCCGCACCGGCTCCCCCTTGGCGATGGCGGACAGCGCCACCTTGTGCCCCTGCGGCACGGCCTCCAGCAGCGCCAGGCCGTTGGCGAATACCGCGCCCGCCGGCAGGCCGCCGTCGTTGACGACAATGGCGACGTTATCGTTGTCGTGCATGAGGATGTAGCGTGGCGTACCCGCGCTGGTCGGTGTCGTCATTTGTCTTCCTTTTCCGGGCGCTGCGTCCCGGCGAACGTTGTTTTTTCGCGGTGTCTGGTGTGCTGCAAAGTGGTCAGGCCAGTTTCAGGCTGGCCGGCCAGGCGGGGTTTGTGGCCTGGTTGCCACAGGCGGGAACGGCTTGTTTGCGGGGCTACACCCCTGTAAACTCCCTCTTCCCGCGGCTGCATGACGATTTTAGTATGACAGCTAAAAATTAATTTGGCTAGTCCACATTGCATATTTGGTCTGACCACCTTAGAATGGCCTGACCAGATGGCAATATCAAAGCCACACTACGAAGACGAGACACAGATGCTGAAAAAGACTTCCGTCCCTGCCGACAGCAATGCCCACGAACCGCGCCTGTACCGCGTGGTGGCGGACCGCATCCAGCAGCTGATCCGCGATGAGCACATCGCGGGCGGCGAGCGGCTGCCGTCCGAGCGCGACCTGGCCACCAAGTTGAGCGTCAGCCGCGCCTCGCTGCGCGAAGCGCTGATCGCGCTGGAACTGGGCGGGGTGATCGAGGTGCGCGGCGGCTCCGGCGTCTACGTCAGCGAAGTGCCGGAACCATCGGCGGCCGACCTGCCGGAGGCGGGCCCCGGTCCGTTCGAGGTGCTGTCCGCGCGCCGCCTGATCGAATCCGAAATCGCCGCCATCGCCGCCCGCGTCGCCACCGACGGCGCCATCGACGCCATCCTCAAGGCCGTCGTCGAGATGGAACAGAACCACCACCACTATTCGAGCAACGAGCAGGCCGACCGCAACTTCCACCTGGCCATCGCGCGCGCCACCGGCAACAGCGCGCTGGTCGGATCGCTGAACTACCTGTGGGACCAGCGTGGCCGCCTGTGGCACAAATTAAAAGAACACTTCCAGACCGAGGAACTGCGTCAGGAAACGCTGAAGGACCACCGCCGCATCCTGGAGGCGATCGCCGCCCACGATCCGGCGGCGGCGCGCAAGGCCATGCGCGCCCACCTCGAACGCGTGACCCGCACCTTCTCGCGCGGATGACAAAGAAGTAGCAGCACCGTAGTAGCGCAGGACCGGCCTCGATGCCGGTCCGCGAATAAAGCAATAAGTTATCGACCGTCTCGACCTCGGCCCATGCTTGCCAAAGCGGCCCTCGTCCCAGCGGCACGGAGCACGCGAGGTGCTCCACTCACGTCCAGTGCTTTTCCAGCACGGCGCATAACTTTATTCAAAAAGACGAAGGAGACTAGCATGAACACGTCCGATCACTCGGTCCAAAACCGTTACGCCCAACCCCGCCTGCTGCTGTCGGCCATCACCATCGCCGTGCTGACGCTGGCCAACCAGGCGTCCGCACAACAGAGCGGAGAACCGGCGATGACCCGCGTCGAAGTGACCGGCTCCAGCATCAAGCGCCTGGCCACCGAGGCATCGCTGCCGGTCAGCACCGTCAAGGCCGAGGACTTCATCAAGCAGGGCATCACCACGCTGGCCGACGTCATGATGTCGCTGCCGCAGTCCGCATCGCTGGCGCCATCCAACGCCGGTTCCGGCACCAACATCAACCTGCGCGGCCTGGGCGTGAACCGCACCCTGGTGCTGCTCAACGGCCGCCGCATGGCCAACGAGGCGATCGCCGACGGCTACGCCAACCTGGACGTGATTCCAATGAGCGCCCTGTCGCGGGTCGAGATCCTGCGCGATGGCGCCTCCTCGATCTATGGCTCCGACGCCATCGGCGGCGTGGTCAACTTCATCACCAAGACTTCGTTCGAAGGCCTGTCGCTGACCGGCCAGGAAGTCCAGCCGGAGAAGAACGGCGGCGGCGACGAACAGCGCGCCAGCATCACCTGGGGCAAGGGCAATCTGGAACGCGACGGCTGGAGCATCTACGGCACCATCGACGCCCACCAACGCACCCGCCTGGCCGCGCGCGACCGCGCCGACCTGAGCTCCGCCGACCTGCTGACCTCCATCGGCCGCGCGCCGACGCTGGGCAGCGGCGGCAACGCCACGCCGGCCAACTTCACCACCGCCACCAACAAGAACGCGCAGAACCCGTACGCCGCGAGCGGCTGTCTGGCGCCTTACTCGATCGTCGGCCAGAAGAACACCTGCATCCAGGATGCCAACGAGTACGGCACCGCGCTGTACGCCAACCAGCAGGTCACGTTCTACGCCCGCGCCGCCAAGAAGCTGAGTGAAGACCATGTCATCAGCGTCGATTACTCGCGCGGCGAGGAATTCATCCTCGGCACCAAGAACCCGACCAACGCGCTGGCCGTCAACGGCGTCAGCGCCACGCTGCCTTCGACCAGCAAATGGTATCCAGGTAAGAGCGGCGGCGTGCCCGCCGTCGCTGGCCTGAACAACGCGCCGCTGACCCTCACCTGGGCGGTAGCCGACTTGGGCCTGGCCACCACCAAGGACGTGCAGCTGAACCAGCGCCTGTCCGTCATGGATGAAGGCACGCTGGCAGGCTGGGACTACAAGGCCGGCCTGGTGATCGGCATTTCGCAGCGCGACAACTACTATAAATCCGGCTACGTACGCGGCCAGGGCCTGCTGGACGGCCTGAAAAGCGGCGTACTCAATCCCTTCGGCCTGCAGGACGCCGCCGGCCAGGCTTACCTCGACACCCTCCGGGTCGACGGCGCCAAGAACCGCACCTCCAAATCGACCTTCACCGGCATCGACCTGACCGCCAGCCACACGCTGATGGAACTGCCGGGCGGCTCGATGGCGCTGGCGCTGGGCGCGGACTTCCATCGCGACACGACCGAAGACACCAAGCTGCCGATCAGCGCCGACGTCACTTACGCCAGCGCCTCGCCATCGCACGGCGAAGGCGCGCGCAACGTTGCCGCGCTGTTCGCCGAGCTGAATGTACCGATCACCAAGACGCTGGAACTGAACGCCGCCGTGCGCGACGACCATTTCAGCGACTTCGGTAACACCATCAATCCGAAGATCAGCTTCCGCTACGAGCCGACCAAGCAGCTGATGTTCCGCGGCTCGGCCAACACCGGCTTCCGCGCGCCGACGCTGTTCGACCGCTACGGCTACCGCTTGGCCGGCGCCACCGGCCTGACCTCGGCCAAATGGGACGACCCGGTCCTCTGCCCGGGCGGCAAGCCAGGCGTGGCCGGCACCGGCACCGCGCTGCCAGGCCTGGTCTCCTCCACCGTCTGCAACGCCAACCTGCCCAAGCAGACCGGCTCCAATCCAGAGCTGGTGCCGGAAAAGTCCAAGGGATTCACGCTGGGCACCGTGTTCGAGCCGAACAAGTCGTCGATGGTATCGATCGACTACTGGAACATCAAGATGACCGACATGCTGGCGAACTTGCCGGAGCAGGTCTACTTCCTCGATCCGGTCAAGTACGCATCGTACTTCGTGCGTAACGCCGACCGCACCATCAACTACATCAAGAACACCACGATGAACCTGGGCGGCCAGAAAGCGGCCGGCGTCGACGTATCGGCATCGTATGCCTTCCCGCATACCTCGTACGGCGACTTCAAGGTGGCGATCGACGGCACCTACCTGACCCAGTTCGACAACCAGCTCGATAAAGGCACGCCGTACGTATCGAACATCGGCCAGTTCGGCCTGGCCAGCAACGGCACCACCAGCAGCCTGCCTATCATCACCTACCGCTGGAAGCACACGCTGAAGCTGAACTGGGCCGCCGGCAACTGGAATACCCAGCTGACCCAGAACTACAACTCCAAGTACACCGACCAGAACCTGGTGGCGCAGCAGTACTGGCGCAACATCAATTCGTACAAGGTATGGAACTGGACCACGACCTACAACGGCTTCAAGAACATCCAGGTCACGGCCGGCATCACCAACCTGTTCAACGTGAACCCGCCGGTGACCAACAGCAGCCTGTATAACTTCGGTTACCTGAGCAGCGCCGCCAGCCCGATCGGCCGCGCCTACAACGTCCGCGCTACCTACACCTTCTGATGAGAGCACAGATGCATAAAGACGAACAGCAAGGCGGTGGCCTCGGCCGCCGGCGCTTCCTGCAGGCCTTGTCGGCGGCCGGCCTGACCGGCGCCGCCGGCCCGGCCGCGCTGGCGGCGGGCGCCAAGGCGGCCGATCCATGGAAGGAGGCGCAAGCCATCATCGACCGCTTCAAGCAGCCGTTGAAGTTCCGCGACGAAGACTTCGTGGTGACGGCCTTTGGCGCCGCCACCTGCGAAGTGAAGCCGGTGACGGCATGGACCTCGTTCACCGAATCGGCCACGCTGCAAACCCCGGTGGCCGGTTCGCCCGACTGCTACCCGGCGATCGCCAAGGCCATCGAGGCCTGCCACAAGGCCGGCGGCGGCCGCGTGGTGATCCCGGCCGGTAACTGGCTGTGCGCCGGCCCGATCGTGCTGCTGTCGAACGTGAACGTGCACTTGAAGGCGGGCGCCCACGTCTACTTCAGCAACAACCCGGCCGACTACGCGAAGTACGGCGCCTACGATTGCGGCAAGAACGGCAAGCTGTCGATCACGCGCTGGGAAGGCAACGACCTGCTGAACTACTCGTCGATGGTGTACGCGCACGGCCAGGACAACATCGCCCTGACCGGCGAGGACTGGACCAGCATCCTGGACGGCCAGGCCGGCGTGGCCTTCGACGGCGACCCGGATTGCTGGTGGTCGTGGAAGGGCCGCGAGAAACCGAATTGGGCCGGCGACATCGCCGCCGGCACCGGCAACTACGTCAAGCACACCAAGGGCAAGACCGAAGTGCACGTCAATCCGGCCAACCCGGTCTCGCTGCGCGAAATCGCGCCGCACCTGAGCGAGGCGGAGGCTGCGTTCATCCAGGGTCCGAACGACAAGTGGCGCACCGACTCCTACTATCTGCGCTCGCTGGCGGAAGCCCGCGTGCCAGTGGAGAAGCGCATCTTCGGCATCGGTCACTACCTGCGGCCGCACATGGTGCAGTTCATCAGCTGCACCAATGTGCTGTTCGAAGGCTACCAGACCACCAACACGCCGTTCTGGCAGCACAACCCGGTCAACTGCCACAATATGCACGTGAAGAAGGTCTACGCCAACAGCATGGGGCCGAACAGCGACGGCTTCGATCCCGAGTCGTGCACCAAGGTGCTGATCGAGGACTGCCACTTCAACACCGGCGACGACTGCATCGCCATCGACTCTGGCAAGGGACCGGACATCCAGTTCGGCCCCGCCAAGGACATCGTGATCCAGAACTGCAAAATGCAGAGCGGGCATGGTGCACTGACGCTGGGCAGCATCATGTCCGGCGGGATCGAGAACATCTACGCGCAGAACCTGGTGTTCGAGAACAGCAACTGGAAAACCGATCCGCTTAACATCGCGATCCGCCTCAAGACCAATATGAGCCGTGGCGGCTACCTGCGCAATATGCATGTGCGGAACGTGCATATCCCGAACGGCATCCGCACCACGCCGGCGTTTTATTCGACGCTGCCAGGTTCGCTGATCCCGACCAAGTCGGTAGCCACGTCGGCGGGCGGCATCATCACCATCGACTGCGGCTACGATCCGATCAACGACAATGTGCGTATCCGTCCGCCGAGCGTCAGCCATGTGCGGATCTCGAACGTCACCTGTGCCAACGTCGAGACCAAGGCGGGCAGCTACTCCTGCTACCAGGCCATCGTGATCCTCGGGCCTGTGGCATCGGACTACAACGGTCCGGGCAAGCCGAAGGTGCTGCCGGTGTCCGACATCGAAATCAGCGACTGCGACCTCGGTACGCCGGTCAACGCCGAGAAGCCGATGTACCTGTACAACGTCAAGGGACTGAAACTGAAGAACGTCAAGATCGGCGGCAAGGCCGTCAATCAAAGCTTCTCCGCCTGAGTCCAGGCGCCGGACTGCGATGCGGCCGGCGCCTTTTTTTTGTCCCGGATACCGAACATGAAATTCCACAGCCTCCCCTTCGCCGCCGCCCTGATGCTGGCCGGCGCCAGCCAAGCCGCCGAAGCGCCGGCCAAGCCTGTCCGCGTGATCCTGGTCGGCGATTCGACGATGGCCAACAGCAGCGGCTACGGCGACGCCTTCTGCGCGCGCATCAACCGCGCCAACACCTGCCTCAATCTGGCCAAGGGCGGCCGCAGTTCCAGCAGCTTCCGCGCCGAGGGCCGCTGGGATGAGGTGGAAGGCCTGCTGCGCGGCGCTGCGGCTTATCGCGCCACCTATGTGCTGATCCAGTTCGGCCACAACGACCAGCCGGGCAAGCCTGGCCGCTCGACCGACCTGAAAACCGAATTCCCCGTCAACATGACGCGCTACGTGCAGGAGGTCAAGGCGCTGGGCGGCATTCCGGTACTGGTCACGCCACTGACGCGCCGCAGCTTCACCAACAAGGTCCTCGAAAACAACCTGCTGCCGTGGGCCGACGCGGTGCGCGCCATCGCCGCCGCACAGCACGTCGCGCTGCTCGACCTGAACGCCGACAGCTACGCCGCCGTGCAGGCGATGGGCGAGGACGAGGCGGATACGCTCGCCGTTGCGCCGCGTCCCGAGAAAATCACCGACGCCGCGCTGGCGGCCGGCAAGGTGGAAGTGGCCGGCGCGGCGAAATCCGCGTTTGACCGCACACACGTTGGCGCCAAGGGCGCGGCCTACTTCTCGCGGATGGTGATGGAAGAGATGAAGCGCGCCTTGCCGGAGACGGCGGGCCAGTTCAAGCCGGAGAGCGAGCAATGACGAGGCAGTTGTCGCCGGCGGGCATCGCCTTCCTGTTGGCCGCGTCGGGCATTAGCACCGTGCACGCGCAGGACACGCGCAAGGTCGTGGAGCCCATCGCGCCCATGGCTTGCGCCGTCCTGACGGCCGCCGACGATGCCGCCGGCAAGGACGATACCGCCCGCATCCAGAGCGCCATCGACAAGTGCGCGGCAGGGCAGGCGGTGCGCTTGTCCTCGCAAAACGAGAAGCACGGTTTCGTCGCCGGCCCGCTCGTGCTGCGCAACGGCGTCGGCCTGCTGATCGATGCGGCGACCACGCTGTATGCCAGCACCAACGCCAAACTGTTCGACCGGGGCGCCGCCACTTGCGGCACGGTGGATAAGCTGGGTAAGGGCTGCAAGCCCTTCATCACCGCCGACAAGACCAAGGGCAGCGGCATCTTCGGCGATGGCGCCATTGACGGCCAGGGGGGCCATGTGGTCGACGGCCTCCGGGAATCGTGGTGGCAGCTGGCCCGCCGCGCGCAGAAGGAAGACGCCCGCCAGAACGTGCCGCGCCTGATCGAAGTCACCAGCTCGGAGGACTTCACGCTGCATAAGATCACCTTGCGCAATTCGCCCAACTTCCACGTCACGCTGAACAACGTGGACGGCTTCACCGCGTGGGGCATGCGCATCGATACGCCGGCCACCGCGCGCAATACCGACGGCATCGATCCCATCTCGTCGCGCAACATCACCATCGCCTACAGCCATATCCGCACCGGCGACGACAACGTCGCCATCAAGGCAGGTGGCAATGGGCCGACCGAGAACATCTCCATCCTGCACAACCATTTCTACAGCGGCCATGGCATGTCCATCGGCAGCGAGACCAATGGCGGCGTGCGCCGCGTGCTGGTGGAAGACTTGAGCATGGAGGGCACCACGTCCGGCCTGCGCATCAAGAGCGACGTCTCGCGCGGCGGCGTGGTGGACCAGGTCCGCTACCGGAACGTCTGCCTGCGCGACGTCAAGACGCCGATCGACATCAGCACTCGCTACAATCCAAACGCCGAGGGCGCGCAGATTCCGGTCTACACCAACATCGCCTTCGACGGCGTGCATAGCGTGACGCCGGGCCGCGTCATCATGCAAGGCTACGACGCGCAGCCCCCCCTGCAGGCCACACTGCACGATGTCGGTATCGCCGGCAAGGCCGACCGGCGGCTTGAATTCTTGGAGCTCAGGGGCGACATCGCCGCCGCTTCCACCATCGCTTGCACCGAGCGATTTAGCGCCTTCCCTGCTGCCGCACCGGCCACCACGCGGCCGCAACTCACCATCGAACAATCCAGGCAGTATGCGTACAGCGAGGTGCTGAAGTACGCCGGCGCCGCCGGCAAGGAAACCATCGACCCGTGGGATCCGCTGGCGGACCCGCTGGCAAAAGGCGCGGCCTTCACTCCCGACTACATCGTCGACAAGGCCGCCAAAGCCGACGGCGTCAAACTGTTCCACACCGTGCAGGAAGCCGTCAGCCGCGCGGTCGCCGACAGCAAGGAGCATCCCGCCAAGCGGCTTTACATGCTGCTCAAGCCGGGGACTTATCAGGAGCTGGTCTACATCCCCGCCTCCGCCGCGCCGATCACCATGTACGGCGAAGGCAAGGACGCAAGCGCCACCAAGATCACCGCCAAACTGGACGCCTCCAACACCGGCGCCGACTACGCCCGGCAGTACGACGCGCAATTCGCCAAGGCCGCGCCGGCGGTGCAGGCCATGTATGCATCCATCAAGGACCGCGCGCAGATCGGCACCTTCGGCACCGCCACCGTCTGGGTTCAGGACAACGGCTTCCAGGCCCGCAACCTGACCTTCGAAAACGGCTATAACAAGGACACCGGCAACGCCCGCGCCGAAGCGCTCCCCAACATCAACAACATCCACCACCAGGCGCTGGCGCTGCAGGTTGACGGCGCCGACAAGGCACAGTTCGAAAACGTCCGCCTGATCGGCTTCCAGGACACGCTGTACCTGAAGTCGCCGCAGGTGGCGGCCACCTCGCGCAGCTTCTTCAACAACTCCTACATCGAAGGCGACGTCGATTTCATCTTCGGCGACAGCACCGCCTACTTCCACCAGACCGAAATCCGGTCGCTGGGCGACCGTGGCCTGTCCTACGCCGCCGCGCCGGACACGCACGTCAAAACCCGCTACGGATTCGTCTTCGACAACTGCCGCTTCACGAGCGACGGTTCGCCCAATGCACACAACGGCGCGTTCTACCTGCTGCGCCAGTGGTTCCACAACTCGCGCTGCACGCCCTACGACAAAGTCCCCGTCGATGGCTACGCCTGCACCTTCGGCCCAAGCAACGGCTACCAGGCGCCCAAAGGCACCATCGCCAGGAACTCACTGGAAGCCGTCGGCAAAATGGTGGTCATGAATTCGCGCATTGGTCCGCACATCAACCACACATCGCCATGGTCGGACTGGAACAAGAAAGGGACGCTGGCCTACCGCCCGGTCCAATACAACTCCGACGATCATTGGAACAACCTGGTCAAGGCCGGCATCGATCCCGTCACGGATCTCGGCTACACCGCAAAGCCATCGCCGGCGGAGATCTTCCTCGGTGAGTTCAACAACTCGGACGAATAGGAATCACCGCATGACGATCAACACCCAACGCCGCAACTTGATAAAAGCCCTGCCAGCCGCCGCCGGCCTGTCGCTCGGCATGCCGGCGCGCGCCGCCACCGCACCCGATCCCTGGCTGCAGGCACAGGCCATCATCGACCGCGTCTCCAAGCCGCTCATCTTCCGCAAGCAGGACTTCATCGTCACCGCCTACGGCGCGCGTACCTGCAAGCTCGCCAAGGTCAAAGCCTGGATCTCGTTCGAAGAGCAGGACACCGTCGACACCCCGGCCGCCGGATCGCGCGACTGCTACGCCGCCTTCAAGGCCGCCATCGCCGCCTGCCATAACGCGGGCGGTGGCCGTGTGCTGGTCCCCGCCGGGAACTGGTACTGTGCAGGGCCCATCGTGCTGCGCTCGAACGTCAACCTGCACCTGAGCGCGGGCGCCCACATCTACTTCAGCAACAACCCTGCGGACTACGCCAAGTATGGCGACATCGATTGCGGCAAGCAGGGCAAGCTGTCGATCTCGCGCTGGCAGAGCAACGACTGCCTGAACTTCTCGTCGATGATCTACGCCTACGGCCAGGACAACATCGCCCTGACCGGCGACGACTGGACCAGCACCCTGAACGGCCAGGGCGGCGTGCCATTCAACGAGCAGGGCGACTGCTGGTGGACCTGGAAAGGCAAACTCAAAACGCTGAACGCGGTGGCGCAAGGCTCGACACCCAATTTCACAAAAGGGAAAATGTCGGAGAACACCGAGAACCCGATGAACGCCGAGTCGCTGTCCACCATCGCGCCGCAGCTCACCGAAGCGGAGCGCCTGCTGATACAAGGCGAAGGCGCGCGCTGGCGCGCGGACGCGCAATACCTGCCGGCGCTGTCGGAAGCGGGCGTGCCGCTGTCCCGCCGCGTGTTCGGCCTGGGCCACTATCTGCGGCCGCCGATGATACAGCTGATCGGCTGCACCAACGTGCTGCTCCAGGGTTACCACGTCACGCACACGCCGTTCTGGCAGCACCACCCTGTCCACTGCCGCAATATCGTCATCCGCAAGGTGCATTGCGAAAGCCTGGGCCCCAACAGCGATGGCTTCGACCCCGAGGCCTGCGACCACGTGCTGATCGACGGCTGCACCTTCGACACCGGCGACGACTGCATCGCCATCAAGGCCGGCAAGGATCTCGATACGCAGTATGGGCCTTCGCAGAACATCGTGATCCAGAACTGCACCATGCAGAGCGGCCATGGCGCCGTCACCCTGGGCAGCGAGATGGCGGGCGGCATCCAGAACGTGTACGCGCAAAAGCTGGTTTTCCAGAACATCAACTGGGCCACCAATCCGCTCAACACGGCGATCCGTTTGAAGACCAACCTCAATCGCGGCGGCTACCTGCGCAATTTCTACGTGCGCGACATCTCGATACCGAACGGCGTGCAGACCAGCCCTTCGTTCTACGCATCGCTGCCAGGATCGCCGATACAATCGAAGACCGTCGCCACGGCGGCCGGCGCCATCGTCACCTTCGACTGCGACTACACGCCAATCAGCGACAACGTCCGCACACGGCCGCCGGTGGTCAGCAACGTCCATATCTCGAACGTGAAGGTCGGCGATGTGAAGGCCAAGGATGGCAAGGTAGTTTCGTGCTACCAGGCGATCGTGATACTCGGCCCGGTGGCCTCGGACTACAACGGCCCGCAACCGATGCCCGCCGTCGTTCCCGTCACCGGCGTCACCATCTCCGACTGCGACTTCGGCACGCCCGCCAATATGGAACAGCCCTGGTACCTCTACAACGTGCAGGGCCTGAAACTGGACAATGTCACCATCGGGGGCAAGGTCCATAACACCACGCTGTCCGCCTGATGTTCAACGGTGCCATTACGAGTTGGTAATTAATTATTGATTGACCATTTCGATATCAAAAAATTAAACTATCCGGGATAGGTGCGACGCCGTCGCACTTCAACTGGAGGGTACGGTCATGTCGCAAACAGGGCAATCCGAAGTCAACGTGCGGCCGCTGGTACGCGGCGGCGGTTTCTCCACCTGGCGCTGCTTCCTGGCGGCCGGCATGCTGCTGGCTTTTTCATCTGCCAGCTACGGCAACGACGCCGACGTCAAACAACTGCCGCAAGGGTGGACGCCGCTCACGGCAGACGCGGGGTTGACGGTGTCAGGCACATTCCAGCAGCCAGGTCATACCGACACTGCGGTCGTCGTGCAGAACGGCCAGGCCGGCGCCTACGGGCTGGCTGTGCTGCCGGGTGCCGCCGGCGACGGTGCCGCCAGCATCGTCAAGACCTTCAAGGACATCAAGGCCAATCCGCCGCACCTGTCGCTGGTTAAGCCGGGCAGTTACCAGCCGGTGTGCCATGGCGGCGGAAACTGCGCGCCACTCGCCATCGCCAACGAGTCGATCGGCTTGTGCTTCGGCGAGGCCAGTTGCGAGATCATCTACTACGCTGAAGGCGCGTATCACGAAATCCACATAACGGATTGAGCTCGCCCGTGGCGTGAGTGGGATTCGTCTATACTGGCGGGACATCCACGTCCGGGGATACGCCATGCGTTCACTGCTCCTGCTGCTGTTGTGGCCCGCCGCCGCGCAGGCGGCGCCTGTTGAAGCGCTCAAGCCGATGGGCTTCCTGGCGGGGCATTGCTGGAAGGGTGATTTCCCGGAGGGGAAGCAAAGCGACGAGCATTGCTTCCAGTGGCAATACGAGGGCAACGTGCTGCGCGATGTGCATACGGTGCGCGCGCCCGGCAAGCCGGACTATGTCGGCGAGACGATCTATTACTACGATTCGGCGGCCAGGCAGGTGGCCTTCTTGTATGTGGAAAACGGCGGCGGCTACAGATGAGGTGCCACTGTTACTTCTTGGAGCCGTTGGGAAAATAAAAGGAGATTACCAACGTAACGATTGGCAGGGCACCGATCTTAACCAGCTCCGAGAGCTGTGCCAACGCACTGTTACTCGGGAAGCAGGCATAGCCGGCAATGATGCCCGAAGAGATGATCGCGAGTCCCAGCAATATCTGCTTGGCGAATTTTAATCGGTCGCCAGCGGATACTTCGACACTGGGACGATCATGAAATACACTCCCAGGGATATCGACATCATGTTGTTCCGGCGAGGACATCATATTCCCGTCACAACGCCTACCGCTTGCAGCGTGTTGTCGGGTAGACGGCGAACCAAACCTAACGATGAACCATCGCCTTTCTGCTTCTCATCATAAGCAAGTTTTAGCAAAGCAAAAGCACGCAGCATTGCTTCGCCTTTGCTGATCCCTCTGGCACAAGAGATCATATTGAGAACATCGTCGACTTCAGGGGACATTTCCACAGTCATGCTTCTCATGATGCACCTCCGTCGCAGCACACGTAGTGAAAATTATACTGCGCCTTTTTCGG
This sequence comes from Duganella vulcania, assembly GCF_009857655.1. NCBI lineage: Bacteria > Pseudomonadati > Pseudomonadota > Betaproteobacteria > Burkholderiales > Oxalobacteraceae > Duganella > Duganella vulcania. The sequence goes on along the minus strand of NZ_WWCX01000004.1, from coordinate 73,231 downwards.
TCGCTTTGTTTGAGAAAAACCAAACGGACGGACTAGGGTGTGACGTGGAAATAATCGATGTCGACGTGGCCGCCACCCGTGGCGAACAGGCCCATTTGCGCGCCTACCCAGCGGCCCATCCGGGCGGTGAAAGGTTGGCCCATGACGACGTAGTTCCGCTCATCGCGGCTGAATGAGAAGGTCGTTGCGCCGCCTGGGCGCACCTGCATGCGCAGCCATATCTGCGGCCCCGCCAGCTCGACGCCGGCCTCCTCGCGCTCGACGCACGCGGTGTCGGCTTTGTAGCAGCTGACCAGCGCCAGCCTGGCCTTCCCACCTTCGCGGCGCGCGCCCAGCCAGGCGTAGTCGGCGCCGTACATGATCAGGCCCGCCTTACCGCCTTCGCCCAACGCACTCACATCGATCCGCGTCGTGACGGTGAATGATTCGGCCGGCAGCTTTTGCAGAAGCAGCGACGGCGCATCCCACAGATTGCGCCCGCCCTGCTCCTGCTGGCCGTACAAGCGCAGATATCCAGCGCGCGTGGACAGCGAATACCACTCCGGCTTCCAGTTCGCGTTCCACTGCCATTGAAGGCCCAGCGACGCGCCGTCGAATTCATCGTTGGTCGCCGGCGCTGCGGCGGCATGGCCAGCCACCGGCTTGCGATACCGCGACACCGGCTGGCCTGTGCCGCTGCCATCGACATCCTCGCCGATCACCGGCCAGCCATCGCGCCAGTGCATCGGCTGCAGATGCACCACGCGGCCATAGGCACGCTTGTCCTGGAAGTGGATGAACCAGTCGTCCCCCGCCTGCGTGCGCACCCACGCGCCCTGATGCGGGCCGTTGACCGGTGTGCGTCCTTGCGCCATCACGATCCGGTCCTCATACGGGCCGTCGATGCGGCGCGAGCGGAACACCGACTGCCAGCCGAATTCCACACCGCCCGCCGGCGCGAACACATAGTAGTAACCGTCATGCTTGTACAGCTTGGGCCCTTCCAGCGTGGTGTAGTTGGGTAGCCGGTTGCCGTCGATGACGGTCTTGCCCGCGTCGTCCAGCATGCGGCTGGCGTCCGGCGCCATGCGGCGCAAGGTCAGTTGATTGGCGATGCCGGCGCGGCTCTTGGCCCACGCGTGCAGCAGATAGGCCTGGCCGTCGTCGTCCCACAGCGGTGCGGGATCGATGATGCCTTTGCCCGCCAAAAGAAGGCGGGGCGCGGTCCACGGGCCGGCGAACGCCGTCGCCGTCATCACGTAGACGCCGAAATCGGGATCGGGATAGAAGATCCAGAACTTGCCGTCGTGGTAGCGCAGGCATGGCGCCCACACGCCCTTGCCATGCTGCGGCGATGCGAAGACAGTCAACGGCACCTGCTGCGGCAAGGCGTGGCCGACCAGCGTCCAGTTGACCATGTCCGGCGATTGCAGCAGCGGCAAACCCGGCGCGTTGTTGAAGCTGGAGGAAGTCAGGTAGTACATGTCGCCGACGCGTATCGCGTCGGGATCGGAATAGTCGGCGTGCAGCACCGGGTTTTGATACCGGCCGTCGCCCAGGTCGGGCATCCACGGCTGCGGCGCTGGCCGCACGGCCGGCGCGCCGCACGCCGCAAGCAAGGCCGCAAACAACAAGGGCAGTAGCCTGTTCAGCGCCTGCCCCTTCATTACAATCCGAACGGCGTTTCCGCCACGCCCTGCACGCCAGGCCGCAGCAGCACGACCGCGCCGCCCCACTCCGCATCCTCCGGCTTGCCGGAGACGATGGAGGTGACCATCAGCGTGTCCAGATCCTTGCCGCCGAACGCGCACATGGCCGGCTTGAGCATCGGCACGTCGATGCGGCGATCCAGCTTCCCGTCCGGCGTGAAGCGCAGCACGTAGCCGCCATCGTTCCCGCAAATCCAGTAGCAGCCGTCGCTGTCGATGGCGGCGCCGTCGGGACGGCCCGTGTACTCCGCCATGTCGGCAAACACGCGGCGGCCGGAAGGCACGCCGTCGTCAATGTCGTAATCGAAGGCCCACACCATGCGCCGCGCCGGATGCGAATCCGACAGGTACATGGTGCGGCCGTCCGGCGAAAACGCCAGGCCGTTCTGCGTGATCAGCTCCGACACCATCGGCGCCGAAATGCCGCGCGCGGCGTCGTAGCGATACAGCTCGCCGACCGCGCGCGCGGCCGACATGTCCATGAACATGGTGCCGCTCCAGAAGCGCCCCTGGCGGTCGCAACGGCCGTCGTTGAAGCGCATGCCTTCGCCCAGGCCGGCGGCGGGCGTCGCCAGCTTGATCTGCGCGGCGGCTTCCGCCTCGCCCAGTTCAAGACTGTAGATGCCCGTCTCCATGCCGGCGATCAGCCCACCGCCCGCCTTGGCCGCCACGCAGGCGGCCATTTCGGTGGTGGTCCAGAAACGCACCGCGCCGCTGGCGCCGTCGAGGCGCCAGACACGCCGGGCGGGGATATCGACCCAGTACCAGGCCGATTCCGCCCTGCTCCACGTTGGGCTTTCGCCCACCGTGCAGCGGATGTCGCTTACCCGTTCCATGCCAGGTCGCCGTTGACAACGCGCGGGATGTTTTGCGGGTTGGCGTCGGCCAGCGATTCAGGCAGCAGGTACGAAGGCACATCCTGGTAGCACACAGGGCGCAGGAAGCGGTCGATGGCCGAGGCGCCGACCGACGTCGTGCGGCTGTCCGAGGTCGATGGGAACGGACCGCCGTGCACCATCGCGTGCGACACTTCCACGCCGGTGCCGAAGCCGTTGAACAGGATGCGGCCCACTTTGCGTTCCAGCACAGGCATCAGGCGCGCGGCCAGTTCGCGGTCGTCGGCGGTGGCGTGGACGGCGGCGGTCAGCTGGCCTTCCACGTGTTCGGCCACGGCCAGCATCTGCGCTTCATCGTCGCAGACGACCAACAGCGAGGTCGGTCCGAAGATCTCGCCTTCCAGCGCGGTGTTGGTCAGGAAGGACTTCGCGTCCACCTGGTACAGGAAGGCTTGCGCCGCGCATGGCGCGTCGGTGCCCTGGCCTGCGGCCACCTGCTTTACGCCGTCGACCGCGGCCAGGCCGCTGACGCCGGTGACATAGGCCTTGTGGATGCCAGGGGTCAGCATGGTGGTCGCGCTCTTCGCGCCCAGCGTGCCGGCGGTGGCGGCGACGAAGGCTTGCAGCTTGTCGCTCTTCAGGCCAATCAGCAGGCCTGGGTTGGTGCAGAACTGGCCCGAGCCCAGCGTCAGCGAATCGGCGAAGGCTTGCGGCAGCTTGGCGTTGTCCAATGCGCCCGGCAGCAGGAAGACCGGATTGATGGAGCTCATTTCGGCGTAGACCGGGATAGGTTCCTTGCGCGCGGCGGCGGTGCGCATCAGCGCCATGCCGCCGGAACGCGAGCCGGTGAAGCCCACGGCCTTGATGGCGGGATGGCTGACCAGGTTCTGGCCGATGGTCTGGCCGGAGCCGATCAGCATCGAGAACACGCCTTCCGGCATGCCGCATTCCGCGGCGGCCTTGGCGACGGCCTTGCCGACCAGTTCAGAGGTACCCAGGTGGGCCGAGTGGGCCTTGACCACGACCGGGCAGCCGGCCGCCAGTGCCGACGCGGTGTCGCCGCCGGCCACCGAGAACGCCAGCGGGAAGTTCGATGCGCCGAACACGGCGACCGGGCCGAGGCCGATCTTGCGCAGGCGCAGATCGCTGCGTGGCGGCGTGCGTTCCGGCAGCGCGCTGTCCAGCGTGGCCGATTGGAAGCGGCCATCGCGCACCACTTTCGCGAACAGGCGCAATTGGTTGCAGGTGCGTCCGCGCTCGCCTTCCAGGCGCGCTTGCGGCAGGCCGCTTTCCTGCATCGCGCGCTCGATCAGCGCAGGGCCGATGTCCATGATGCGGTCGGCGATCGTTTCGAGGAACTTGGCGCGCGCTTCCAGGCCGGTGGCGCGGTAGATGTCAAAAGCCTGGTCGGCCAGTTCGCAGGCGCGCTGCAGGTCGGCGGCGCTTGCCAGGCCGAAGGCCGGTTCGATTTCCGCGTTACGCGACGGATCGACCGCCTTCATCGTGCCTTCTTTGCCCATGACCGCGCTGCGGCCGATAACCATTTCACCAGCAACTTGCATAATGACTCCTCAAAGTGTGAAAAGCGCGGCCGAGCCGCGCTTGTTTTATATTTGTCGCCGCCGCAGGGATTACTGAGCGCCTTGTTTGCGGATCAGTTTATCCAGCATGTCGCATTCTTCCGCGGTCAGGTCGGTCAGCGGTGCGCGCACAGGGCCTGCATCATGGCCTACCAGGCGTGCACCCGCCTTCACGATACTCACTGCGTAGCCAGCCTTGCGGTTGCGTATCTCCAGGTATGGCAGGAAGAACTCGTCCAGCATGCGGTTTTGTTCGGCGTGGTTGTCCGACGCGACGGCATGGTAAAAGTCCATCGCCAGTTTCGGCATGAAGTTGAATACCGCCGACGAGTATACCGGAGTACCCAAAGCCTTGTACGCGGCCGCGTAAACTTCGGCGGTCGGCAGGCCGCCCAGGTAGCTGAAACGGTCGCCCATCTTGCGCCAGATCGAGACCATCAGCTCGATGTCGCCGACGCCGTCCTTGAAGCCGATCAGGTTCGGGCAGCGGTCGGCCAGCTTGGCCAGCGAGTCCGGGGTCAGGCGGCAGTTGGCGCGGTTGTAGACCACCACGCCCAGGTTGGTGGCGGCGCAGACCTGGGCCACGTGTTCGATCAGGCCGTCCTGGCTCGCCTCGGTCAGGTAGTGCGGCAGCAGCAGCAGGCCTTGCGCACCAACGCGCTCGGCTTCCTTGGCGTAGGCAGCGGCCACGCGGGTCGGGCCGCCGACGCCGGCCAGGATAGGCACTTGGCCGGCGCAGGTGTCGACCGCGGTCTTGATGATGTCGGTGTATTCATTGGGCGTCAGCGAGAAGAACTCACCGGTGCCGCCGGCGGCGAACAGCGCGCTGGCGCCGTAGGGAGCCAGCCATTCCAGGCGCTCGATATAGGTCGACTTGCGGAAGTTGCCTTCAGCGTCGAAGTCGGTGACCGGGAACGACAGCAGGCCGGAGGAAAGAATTTTTTTAAGGTCATTCGGTTGCATAAGGTCTCCAATAATCGACAGCTCAGGACGGGGGTTCGACAGCTTTGTGCCATCTGTTGTATGACATCGTACAACTATAAACGCTTGTGAGCAAGCGATTTAGCGAAATCCGCCGAATCGCCCCGCTGGCGTGGTTTTTATGCCGGCTGGTCGGCGACGATGCCCTCTTGCGCGCGGCGCAGGCGCTCGCGGCTGTTGCTCAGGTGGGTGCGCATGGCGGCGCGGGCCGCCTCGGCATCCTTGCGCAGGATGGCGTTGTAGATGTCGTCGTGCTCGCGGTTCAGGCGCTCCAGATACACGGCCGGATCGTCGTGCGCCAGCTGCGCCGAATTGACGCGGGCACGCGGGATGATGGTGTTGCCCAAGTCGCTGAGGATGTCGACGAAATAGCGGTTGCCGGTGGCTTGCGCGATCAGCAGGTGGAAGGCCACGTCGGACTCGACCGAGCCGGGACGGCCCTGCGCGTTTTGTATGCGCTTGAGCACGGCGCCCATCTGCTGCACCTGCTCCTCTGTGCGGCGGGTGGCCGCCAGCCAGGCCGCCTCGGTTTCCAGGCTGATACGCAGCTCCAGGATGGCCAGCACGTCGCCGATGGTGCGGATGGTGTCGGCCGAGATGCGCAGGTTGGCCGGCTGCGGCTCCAGCACGAAGGTGCCGATGCCGTGGCGGGTCTGCACCAGCCCGGCCGCCTGCAGGTGCGAGATGGCCTCGCGCACCACGGTGCGGCTCACGCCGTGCATCTCCATGATGACCGACTCGGTCGGCAGCTTCTCGCCCGGCTTGATCGTGCCGGCCTGGATGCTGCCGGTGAAGGCCTCGACCACGCCCTGGGCGAGGTTGCGGTGCTTCTTCTTCGGCACGAGGACGGTGGGAGCGGTCATGGTGGCAGCGGCGGTATGGTTCATGTTTTCTGATTGTTGTATGACGACTGTTAGCATACACGCTTCTGGCGTGTCGCACGATCCGCATATTGCCAGACTTTCGGCAACAATTGTGCCTTAGACACTATTTTTGGCGCGATTAGTGGCCGCAGACTAGCTTGGAAACAACTCCAAACAACACTCAGGCCAGCAGCGCGGCGCTCATGGAGGCGGCCTCGTCGGAGGAATCAAACAGGATTTGGTCCAGCGTGGCGTTGTCGTCGACAAAGCCGGCCAGGCTGGCGTGCTCGCGCTGCGGGGCCAGCGGCGACGGCACGGGGGCCAGGTGCTTGGCGATCAGCAGCGTATCGCGCAGGCCCAGCGGGGGCGGCGTCAGCGTGGCGCCGCGCAGCGAGACGATGGCCTGGGCGACCGGCTCGGGGATCGCCATCTTCTTCATGATTTCGCGGGTGATGATTTCCTGCGCCGCGCCCATCCAGTCTTCCGGGTCGTCGAGCAGGCCAGGGATATCGTCGGCGCGGGCCAGCAGGTAGAAGCCGCCCGCCGCGTGCACGATGCCGGCGAACAGCGCGGTATCGGCGTCGGTGCGGGTCAGCTTGCGGGCGATCACGTGGGCCAGCGCGGCCACATGGGCCGAGTGGCGCCACAGCTGTTCGGCCTGGGCGCGCAAGGCGGCGTCACGGATGCGGCTGCCGAACTGGCGTACCACCATCGCGGCCGCCATCGTGTACAGGTTGCGGAAGCCGACGCGCTGGACCGCAGCGCGCACGCTGGTGACGGGTGCGCCACCGCGATTGAACACCACCGCATTGGCCAGCGCCACGGTGCGCGCGGCCAGCAGCGGCTCGCCCAGCACCTTGCGGATCACATCTTCGGTATCGCAATCGGGATCGGCCAGCGCCAGTTGCAGGCGCAGCGCGGCATTGACGCTCGTAGGAAAAACCAGCTCCCCTTTCGAAGCTTGAGCAACAATCTCGGCATAATCTCGCAGTTTTTCCATAGCAACATTATACCGTGCAATTTGGGGTCAAGTCTGGCATTCGGACACGAGCTCTGCCGTAGAAGGCCTCTACGGCAGAGCTCGTGTCCGAATGCCAGACTTGACCCCAAGTTGCTGGTGTTACAAGTGGGCGGCGATTTGCGGCAGCAGTTCGTCGAAGGTGCGGCCTTTGCCGTTTTCGCCGATGGCGTGCATCTTCCATTCGCCGTTGTGGCGGTACAGCTTGGCCATGATCTGCGCCGAGTGCGGGCCTTGCACCGACAAGTTGAAGCGCGCCACTTCCTGCCCGCCGCTGGCGTCCACCAGGCGGCAGTAGGCGTTCTCCACCTGCGCGAAGGTCTGGCCGGTGAAGCTGTTCACCGTGAACACCAGGCTCTTGACCGTGGCCGGCACCGCGTTCAGGTCGACGTTGATCTGCTCGTCGTCACCGTCGCCGGCGCCGGTGCGGTTGTCGCCCGTGTGCTGGATGCTGCCATCCCTGCTCTTCAACTGGCGGAACCAGATCACGTCCACCGGCGCGCCGGATTCGTTGAACATCACGCACGAGGCGTCCAGGTCGACCGCTTCGGTCTTCGAGCCGAAGCCCAGGAAGCCCTTGCTCTTGATCGCGTCCCAACCCAGGCCCATGGTCACGCGCCCCAATGCGCCGCCTGATTCCTTGGCCAGCGAAATTTTCTGGCCCTTGCTTAAACTGACTGACATCTTGAATCTCCTGTGAAGTTACTGTGCAACGCCGCGCTGCGCCCAGGCCTGGAACGCCGCGCCGTTGCGCGAGCAGATCAGGATCTTGCCCTGGCCGGAAAAACGCAGCACCATGCCTTCGCCGCTGGTCTGGCTGTTGACCAGATTGCTCAGAAAGCCGCTGTTGCCGCCCGTGGTGACCGAGATTTCGTAGCGCAGCGCGCTGTCCCATGCCACCACATGCGAGTTATCGATAATCACATCGCGACCCGGCGTGACCTCCAGCTGCGAGATCGAGCCGAAGCCCGATACCGCCACCTGGCCGACGCCCGCGGTCTCGGTGATGAAAAAGCCGCCGCTCTGCGCGAACAGCGCATTGCCCAGGCTTTGGGTACGCACCTTCAGCTCGACGCTGGAGGTGGCGGCGACGAAGGCGCCGTCGCTCAGCATGTACTGCCGCTGGCCGACGTCGAGCACCTGCATCGCTCCCGGCAGCCGCGGCGCCAGCAGGCAATCGCCCTCGCCGCGCACTGCCTCGATGTGCTGCTGGAAGAAGGACTCGCCGTTGGCGAAGCGGCGCATGAGTGCCGCGCCGATGCCGCCGGTGACCTTGCCCTTCAAATCGAGCGCCGCTTCCATCATCACCATCGCATCCGACTCGCAGTAGATTTTTTCACCGTGAGCCAGCGAGACATGCAGGAAGGGATCGATGTCGCCGGTGATCGAAAATTTAGGCATGATTGAGTCCTCTCTTATTCCATCAAATTAAACGCGTACGCCGAACGACGATGCCAACGGACCCAGGCCGCCCTTGAAGCCCTGGCCGACGGCCTTGAACTTCCAATCGGCGCCGTTGCGATACACCTCGCCGAAGATCATCGCCGATTCGGTCGAGCCGTCTTCGGACAAGTCGTAGCGGGCGATCTCGCCGTTGCCGGCGCCGTTGACGCAGCGGATAAAGGCCTTCTGCACCATGCCGAAGTTCTGGCGGCGCTCGTCGCCCTCGTGGATCGTCGCGCAGATGGCGATGCGTTCCACGTCGGCCGGCACCTTGGTCAGGTCGATGGTGACGGTTTCGTCGTCGCCATCGCCGGCGCCGGTGCGGTTGTCGCCGGAGTGCGTCACCGACTGGTCGGACGATTTCAGGTTGTTGTAGAAGATGAAGTCATTGTCGGCGCGGACCTTGCCGTCCACTTTCAACATGAAGGCCGAGCCGTCCAGGTCGAAGTCCTTGCCGTCGGTGTTGCGCACGTCCCAACCCAGACCGACCACGATTTTCGACAGGCCTGGAGCTTCCTTGCTCAGATTAACGTTGCCGCCTTTTTGCAGACTGATTGCCATGATGTGATGCTCCTAAAAAGAGAACCGGACTTTGGGTACTACAGGCGGCGGGCCGTGTCCGTAATTAACGGCCCGCCGAATTCTTGAATACGTTATGCAGCGATGGCGACGGCGGCTTCCTGCTTGCGGCGGTGACGCACCGAGGACCACAGCGAGGCAGCGATGAAGGCCACACCAATCAGACCGGTGAACAGTTCCGGGATGTGGTACTTCATACTCGCCAACATGATCGCGGCCAGGATACCGATCGCATAGTGCGCGCCGTGCTCCAGGAAGACGAATTCGTCGAGCGTGCCTTTCTTCACCAGGTACACCGTCAGCGAGCGGACGAACATCGCGCCAATCGCCAGGCCCAGCATGATGATCACGACGTCGGTGGTGATGGCGAACGCGCCGATCACGCCGTCGAAGCTGAACGAGGCATCAAGCACTTCCAGGTACAGGAAACCACCGATACCGCCCTTCTTGACCAGGTCACCGACATTGCTGCCTTCTTCTTCCTTCTCCAGCAGGTTGCTGACCGCGTCGACACCGACGTAGATCAGGATGCCCCACAGGCCGGACACCAGCACCACCAGCTTCTGCGCTTCGCCTACCAGGCCCATGGAGCCCAGTAGGACAGCCAGCGCAATCATTACCGAGATCGAGGACACCTTGCCCAGCGAGCCGAGTTTCTTCTCGACGTTGCCCAGCCAGTGGACTTCTTTCTCGTCATCGAACAGGAAGTTCAGGAACACCAGCAGCAGGAACATGCCGCCGAATGCCGCCACTTCCGCGTGGTGATTCGTCAGGTGCATCGAGTACGTTTTCGGGTCGTTCAGCGCCAGGTGCCACACGTCCATGATGCCGATGTCCGCGGCCACCGCCACAATCACCAGCGGGAACAGCAAGCGCATGCCGAACACCGCGATGATGATGCCGACGCCGAGGAACAGCTTCTGCCAGTAGGCGTCCCAGGTCTTGAGCACGGAGGCGTTGACCACCGCGTTATCGAACGACAGCGACACTTCCATCGCGGCCAGGATCGCGGCGATACCCACGGCGGACAAGGCGCCGCTCCATCCGGTCAGTTCGTAGCCCCACCAGCCCGCAGCCGCAAGGCAGAGGAACGTGACGAGGAAAGACACTTTGAAGTGCTTCATGTTTTTCTCTCTTGGTTATAAATCGATGGGATGCAGTGTAGAGAACAAACGGTTTTTAAAAAATAGAAGATAATTGAAGTATTACTTCATAAAAGCAGAAGATCATGAAAACCAGCGGACTCAATTTCCGGCATCTTTACTTCTTCTGGATGGTGGCCAAGGAAGGCGGCGTCACGCGCGCGGCCGAGCGCCTCGGGCTGGCCGTGCAGACCATCAGCATGCAACTGGCATCGCTGGAACAGTCGATCGGCAAGCAGCTACTGGAGCCGCAGGGCCGGCGCCTGGTGCCGACCGAGGCGGGCAAGCTGGCGCTCAGTTATTGCGACCAGATCTTCCTGCTGGGCGACCAGCTGCAGGATGCGCTGGACGAAGCGGAGGCGGACAAGATGCGCCTCACGGTCGGCATCTCGGACTCGCTGCCCAAGCTGATCGCCTACCGCCTGCTGCAGGCGACGCAGCAGCTGGAGCAGCGCGTGCGGCTGGTGTGCATGGAGGATGAATTCGAATCGCTGCTGGCCGATCTGGCGCTGGGCAAGCTGGATGTGGTGCTGACCGACCGCGCGGTGCGCGCCGGCGGCAGCCTGAAGGTGTTCAGCCACCTGCTGGGCGAAAGCGACATGAAGCTGTACGGCGTGCACAAGCTGGCGCGCAAGTACCGGCGCAACTTCCCGGCCAGCCTGCACGGCGCGCCGCTGCTGCTACCGACCCGCAACAACGCGCTGCGCGGCCGCATCGACGCCTGGTTCGTGCAGCACCAGGTGCGGCCGGACATCGTCGGCGAGTTCGAGGACAACGCCATGCTCAACACCTTTGGCCGTAACGGCCTGGGATTGTTCTTCGCGCCTTCCGCGCTGGCGCACGATATCGAAGAACAGTTCGGCGCCGTGCTGGTGGGCGACGCGCCCGAGTTGCGCGAACAGTTCTTCGCCATCTCCAACGCCCGCAAGATCACACACCCGGCCATCGAGGCCATCCTGTCGGCGGTCCACAGCGGGCCTTTCGCCATCGCCGAATAAGACCAGGGCCCCGACTGGGAAGCTAGTCAGAAGTTGGATATTTTTTCCACTCTTCTTCCAGTTCCCGGCGAGTTTGGTCTACGACGTCCTTGCCAACTGTCGCACACTCATGGAGTGCTGGCCCTGATGGGCCCGGCAGCACTTTGATCGCGGTATCTACCGCTCCGGATAATTGCCGAGGACGCTCCCCGGCAAAGCACATACGCCAAACATCGACATTCAATTGCGCCCTGTTGGGAGCGACGCTCCAGGCAACCAACAAGCCGTCGTTTGTCCAGGCAACCTTTCCTCCCTTGCCGGCAACCTTTTTCTGCCTCTGTATCCAATCATTGGCAAATCGCATATCGTCAAAATGGATCTGCGCCTCTTCCACAACGGTTCGGCTTATGCCTTTGCATTCCCGGCGAAAGAAGGAAGGCCCGGCGGGGTCGTAGATACCTAGCCCGCCAAACCAACGCCCGGACCGCGCCCTCATCTTGCTGCTCAACTTACAGCCATCAAATTCGTAACTACGGTCAAATCCATCGCCGGCTACTATTTTCATGGTGTCGCCATCCACGCTCGCAACAATGCTTGAGCCCTTATGCATCACGAGCTCGGTAGCGGCTTGAGCGCTGGAACCCAGCGCGAAGAAAAACAAAGCGACAAAAGCGCGGCCAGATACCATTTTCATTTCCATTCTCCCGATTGGGGACCAGTGTCACCCGCCCGGCCCGACGGGCCGGCTTATGGCGCCTACATGATATTACGTTGATCGACCTTCCGCCGTATAGCCTCCACCGCTGGGCTTAGTCGCCGTCTTGCGAAGAACAAATGCAATTCTGAAGCTTGATCTGCTCCACATCATGTACTATCATTAGTTACATGAGACGAGACAACAAGCTTTCTTCCGTGCTGCACGTGCTTTTACACATGCAATACATCGATCGACCACTCACCTCCGAAGAGCTCGCGGGCTATCTGCATACGAACGCCGTATTGGTAAGGCGTGTGCTAGCGGGATTGCGGACCCGCGGCTACGTCGCATCAGACAAGGGGCATGGAGGCGGCTGGACTTTAAGTTGCAATCTTCAAGAAGTAACTCTGCGAGATATCTACGAGGCAGTAGGCGCACCCGCCGTCTTCGCAATGGGAAATCGGAGCGACAACCCCTCATGCCTAGTCGAACAGGCGGTCAACAACGCCTTGAACGGCGCATTCCAGGAGGCTGAGCAGTTACTCATCAGCCGGCTCGGCGACGTCACCCTGGAGGATTTGTCGACGGACTTCAATCTTCGCTACGCGAAGCATAAACATTCAAAGGATCCGCATGAACACCATGACCTATGACGTAATCGTTATCGGAGGAAGCTACGCGGGGCTATCCGCCGCTACTCAGATAGCTCGTACAAGACGCCCCGTTCTGGTCATCGATAGTGGACAGCGCCGCAATCGTTTCGCTACACATTCGCACGGATTCTTAGGACAGGATGGGCGCGCGGCTGCCGATATCGCAGCTGACGGGAAGGAGCAATTGCTACGCTATCCAAATGCCGCCTGGGCAGCCGCAAAAGCGCTCAATATTAAAAAAGAAGAAGGCTCGTTCTTGATTCAAACCGACAGCGAATTAATAAAGGGGAAGCGCGTTATTCTGGCGACCGGCGTAGTCGATGAGCTACCCGCAATCGAAGGACTGAAGGAGCGCTGGGGGAAAACCGTCTTTCACTGTCCTTATTGCCACGGCTATGAATTGAACGCCGGCCGCATCGGTGTTATCGCAAGCGGCGAACTATCGATGCACCATGCTCAGATGTTGCCTGATTGGGGTACCGTCACCTTGTTCACCAACCAAAGCTTCATTCCGGATGAGGCTCAACGCAAGACCTTATTCGACCGAGGTGTCACGATTGATGAAAATCGCATTCGTCGCATTAGCGGTAATGCGGATGTGGAGTTGGAAGACGGCTCGACGAAACAGATGAATGGCCTTTTCACGCTTTCCCACACGCGCATGGCCAGCCCCTTGGCTGAACAGGCGGGTTGCGCTTTTGAAGCGGGACCTCTCGGGAATTTCATACAGGTCGATCTCATGACCAGGAAGACCAGCGTACCAGGCATCTATGCCTGTGGCGATGCGGCGCGAGCAATGGGCAACGTAGCTCTGGCAGTTGCAGATGGCGCGCAAGCTGGCGTAGGTGCACATTTTTCGCTACTCTTTCCCGAGCATATGGCCGATCAGTGACCCAACGCCCAGACCGCGCCCTCATCTTGCTGAGCGGTAAAAGCGCGGCCAGATACCATTTTTACTTCAATTCTTCCGGTTCGGGACTGTATTCCCGATATTGACCTGAAATTCTGCAAGCAGTGAATCGATAGTTTTCCCGTAAGAGAGTTCTAACGCGCGACTGAACTCCGTACCGGAAAGCAGCAGCTTTATCAGCTTTTCAAAATCAGCCGGATGCGAATCGTGCAGGTAGTGCACAAACAACGCTCCTACTCGGTACAACAGCCAGTTCGCCCCGCCGGTCTTGCCTACAGCGTCGCGTGGGTCTTTCGTCTTGAACCAATAATCAACCGCTCCCGATAGATACGCCTCTTTTTCTTTCACACTGATCTGATGGAAGACATCCTTCTCGTGCGTGTACGCAGCACCTCCGTTCGCCACAAAAACAGCCAGCCCCTCTCTGAACCAAAGTGGAATGTTCTCAATAGACGACTTTTCGCCGAGATGGGTATAGAAAAGATAGTGGGTCAGCTCGTGGGTGGTCAGTTCGCTAAGCGACGACTCGCCCCCCTCGAAGGCGCCGGGGGATAAAAAGAGCTTGCCCCAATAAACGGCAGCCCTGACATTTTTTGACAAGAAAACATATTCATTGAACGTTTCCTGCGATGAGCAAACATACACACCTACCCTGTCCACAAATTTTGATTTAAGGATGAGCTCCACGCTATCCTGGCTGCGTTGCAGTATTTGTTGGACCGCTATGGCGTTTTCCTTTGCGTTCTCTTGATACCGAACCCGTGGGTCGGTCGAAAGCACGATAAAGTCATCCGTGGACTTGAATTTCGCTCTCAACGCTTTCAATAGCATCGGCTGGCTTAGCACTGCAGTTGCCGCCAAAAACAAGATAAGAAAAAATATAGAAACGGTGATTTTTAGAATTCTCGGCTTCAGTTTCGTCATAAGGTAGGTTGCCCTTGATCGTTGCGATAACTCCGGTTTTTGCGCTGCATTGTGGCACAGTCGTTTAAGATGCTGGTTTCGACTACCTGAGCTCCCCGCTCGGACCCTATGCAAAACCTTCTGCTTGTCGTGCTCGCCGTGTTCCTGGTCGCGCTCAATGGATTCTTTGTGGCGGCCGAATTCGGCATCGTCACGCTGCGCAAGACGCGCGTGCGCGCCATCGCCAAGACGCAGGGGCTCAAGGGCCGCATCCTCGGCAAGGTGCACGGCGAACTGGACGCCTACCTGTCCGCCTGCCAGCTCGGCATCACCCTCGCCTCGCTGGGCCTGGGCTGGGTCGGCGAACCGGCCTTCGCCGGCCTGCTGGAGCCGCTGCTGCACGCCATCGGCGTCAGCTCGCCGGAAATCGTCCACGGCGTGGCCTTCGTGTTCGCCTTCTGCGTGATCTCCTTCCTGCACATCGTGGTCGGCGAGCTGGCGCCGAAGTCGCTGGCGATCCGCATGCCGGAAGCCATCGGCCTGTGGAGCGCGCTGCCGCTGTACGGCTTCTACTGGGCCATGTATCCCTTCATCTGGGTGCTCAACGCCAGCGCCAGCATGGTGCTGGGCCTGGCCGGCCTGTCGGGCAAGGGCAGCCACGACAGCCACTATTCGGTCGACGAGCTCAAGCTGATCCTGCGCACCAGCCGCCCCGGCGAGAAATTCAACGAGGACGAGCGCAACATCCTGGCCCATTCGCTCGATTTCAGCGACCTGGCGGTGTCCGACCTGATGCGCCCGATTAACGAGGTGATCGGCCTGTACGCCAACCGTCCGCTCAACGACAACCTGCAGACCATGCTGCGCAACCGCTTCAGCCGCTATCCCTACTACGACAAGGACGGCGAGACCGTGCTGGGCGTGGTGCACCTGAAGGACCTGTTCTTCGCCCAGCAGTCCGGCAAGCCGGTGACCGACCTGGTGCCCTTCCTGCGGCCGGTGGAGACGATTTCCGCCCGCACGCCGGCGCTGGAGCAGTTCCGCCGCTTCCGCGACGGCGCGCCGCACTTCGCGCTGATCGGCGAAAAGGGCAAGCGGCCGCTGGGCTTCATCACGCTCGACAACCTGCTGGGCGCGATGGTCGGCGAGATCCACGACGAGTTCCGCCTCAACGAGAACGACTGGCTCAAGCAGCCCGACGGCACGCTGATCGGCAAGGCCAGCTTGCCTATCTTCTCGCTGGAGCGCACACTGGGTATCGATATCGAAAATGAGGACCTGGGCCTGGAAGAGGTAGAATCCGTAGGTGGCCTGATCATGCTGAAGCTGGGCGACATCCCCAAGCAGGGCCAACGCATCAGTTTCCGCAATTTCGACATCGTCGCGAAGAAAATGAACGGCCCGCGCATCCTGCTGGTCAAGGTCATCCCCAAGGATGACACCGAGGACAACGCGGACCAGGACTAACCCGGTAGGAGGCGCTGTGCTTGGCCGACTGATCCTTTGCTGCGCCCTGCTCTGCCCCGCCGTCCCTGGCATGGCGGCGCCGCGCGGCGGCTGCGACCACCTGCGCGTGGCCTTCTACGAGGACGGCGCGCTGTTTTACCGCACCGCCGGCGGCAATTGGACCGGCATCGACAAGGACGTGGTCGACGAGCTGGCCCGCCGGCTCGATTGCAGCCTGGACGTCAGCGTCGACTCCAGGGTGCGCATCTGGGCCGCGCTCGCCAACGGCAACGTTGACATATCGGTATCCGCCATTCCGCTGCCGGAGCGCGAAAAAATCGGCCGCTTCGTGCCCTACATGGCCGGCCGCAATTTCGTCCTGCTGCACAAGGGGCTCAGCGCGCGCCTGAACGGCATGGACAGCTTCCTCGCCGATCCCCAATACAAGATTGCCGTGGTCAAGAGCTACAAGCACGGCCATTCCTACGAGGCGTGGCTGGCCAGGCTGCGGGAACAGGGCCGCGTGTACGAGACGCCGGACCACCTGTCGATGATGCGGCTGTTCAAGCTGGGCCGGGTGGATGCCGTGATGGCCACACCGACCAGCTGGTATCCGCTGGTCAGGCAGGAGCAGCTGGCCGGCACCTACAGCGTGATGGATTGGGCGCCGCGCGAGAACATCGTGTCGGGGCTGGTGCTGTCGCGCCGCAGCGTGGACGAGGCCACGGTGGCGCGCTTCCGCCAGGCCGTGCGGGCGATGCGCGACGATGGCACACTGCGCCGCATCTTCGAGCGCCACACGGACGCCGAGCGCGCCGCGCAGATGATCAACTTCTAGGCGGCTTCCCCGGTCCAGTTGCGCAGCAGGCCCAGGCCCACGGCCAGCAGGGTCGGGCCGATGAACAGGCCGACGAAGCCGAACGCCAGCACGCCGCCCATCACGCCCAGCAGCACCAGGATGAATGGCAGGCTGCTGCCGCGGCTGATCAGCATGGGCTTGACCACGTTGTCGACGCCGCTGATCACAAAGAAACCCCACACCAGCATGAACACGCCCCAGCCGGTGCTGCCCTCGCTGAACAGCCAGGCCGCCGCGCCGCCCCAGATCAGCGGCGGGCCGACCGGGACCAGCGACAGCAGGAAGGTCGCCACCGACAGCAGCGCCACCGCCGGCACGCCGGCGATCAGGAAGCCGACGGCGGCCACGCCGGCCTGCGCCAGCGCCGTGCCCAGCAGGCCGTACATGACGCCGCGCACGGTGCGGCTGACGGTGTCGGCCACGGCCGTGGCCTGCTCGCCGATCAACTTGTCCAGGCCGGTGGCCAGCGCCGCCAGCAGCGCCTGGCCGTCGCGGTACAGGAAGAAGCTGACGAACACCGCCAGGCTGACCTGCGCCACGCCGCTGCCCAGCACCATGCCGCCGCCCAGCAGGAAGCGGCGCGCCGGCTCCAGCAGGTTCCTGGCGACGTTGAGCAATTCCTCGCGGCTGCCCAGCAGCTTGCGCAGATAGGTGTCGGCCGCCTCGCCCACCAGCGGGAATTGCTTGAGCCAGGCCGGCGGCACCAGCGTGCCGCTGCCGAGGCTGGCCTTGATCTGTTCATAGAATTCGGTGGCATTGTCGGCAATGTTCCAGGTGACCAGCGCCAGCGGCACGATGATCAGCACGGTCAGGCCGGCGCTCATGGTGGCGGCGGCCAGCCAGCGGCGCTGCTGGCAGCGCGCCAGCAGCCGCAGGTACAGCGGCCAGCTGGAGATGGTGATGGCGGCGGCGAACAGGATGGCGGCCAGGAAGGGCCGCAACACGGTCAGGCAGCCGATCACCAGCAGGACGATGGCGGCGAGGCGGGTGTAGGGTTGGAAGCGCGGATGCATGCGCGCGCCGTCAGGGCTGGGCCAACAGCAGCTTCAGGTCGTGCACGATGGGCGCCGGGCCTTGGCCCGCGCGCACCAGCAGGCGGATCTTGCCCTGCTTGTCGAACACGTAGCTGGCCGCGGTGTGGTCCATCGAATAACTGCCCGGCGTCTTGCCCGGCACCTTGGCGTAGTACACCTTGAATTCCTTGCCGACGGCGGCGGTCTGCTCGGCGGTGCCGTACAGGCCCAGGAAGCGCTTGTCGAAGGCCGGCACGTATTCGGCCAGCAGCTGCTGCGTGTCGCGCTCGGGGTCGACGGTGACAAACAGCACCTGCACCTGGTCGGCCTGCGGACCGAGCTCCTTCATCGCGGCCGACATCTCGGCCATCGTGGTCGGGCACACGTCCGGGCACTGGGTATAGCCGAAGAACATCAGCACGACCTTGCCCTTGAAGTCGGCCAGCGTGCGCGGCTTGCCGTTGTGGTCGGTCAGCGCGAAGTCCTTGGCGTATGGCAGGCCGGTCAGGTCGGTGTTGGTGAATTCCAGGCGCGGCGCGGCGGGCCTGCGCTCGCAGGCGGCCAATAGTACGGACAGGGCCATCAGGCCGACAGCGAGCAGTTTTTTCATCAGAATTTATAGTAATGGTCCACCAGCAGCGCCACGAACAGCAGCGACAGGTAGATGATCGACCAGGTGAAGGCCTTGCGGGCGATCAGGTCGGTGTAGTGGCGGTAGATTTTCCAGGCGTGGTGCAGGAACACGGCGTTCAGCGCGACGGCGCTGACCAGGTAGATCAGGCCGCTCATGTGCACCGCGTACGGCAGCAAGGTGGTGGCGGCCAGCGCGATCGAGTACAGCCAGACGTGGAACTGCGTGAACTGCATGCCGTGCGTGACCGGCAGCATCGGCAGGCCGGACTTGGCGTAGTCGTCGCGGCGGTACATGGCCAGCGCCCAGAAGTGCGGCGGCGTCCAGACAAAGATGATCAGCACCAGCAGCCAGGCCTGCATCGGCACGTCGTTGGCGACCGCGGCCCAGCCCAGCGCCGGCGGCATCGCGCCCGACAGGCCGCCGATGACGATGTTCTGCGGCGTGGCCGGCTTCAGGATCATGGTGTAGATGATGGCGTAGCCGACGAAGGTGACAAAGGTCAGCCACATCGTCAGCGGGTTCACCAGCGAATACAGGATCCACATGCCGGCGCCACCGATGACGGCCGCGAACACCACGGTCTGCATGACGGTGATCTCGCCCATGGCCATCGGGCGGCGGGCGGTGCGCGCCATGCGGGCGTCGATCTCGCGCTCGGCCAGGCAGTTGACCGCGAAGGCCGCGCCGGCCAGCAGCCAGATGCCGGCGGTGGCGGCCACCAGCAGGCGCCAGTCCGGCATGCCGTCGCTGGCGAGGAACATGCCGATCACGGCGCAAAAGACGGCCAGCTGGGTGACGCGGGGCTTGGTCAGCGCCCAGTATTGCGAGGCGCGGCTAGCGGATTTGGAGGTGGCGGTGTGTGTGGTCATTAGCGATGCGTAGTGGTGCCTACTTGTGGTGCCTACTTTTGCCGGGCAGCGGGTGTGTGCGGCGATGCTGCGCCAGAGGCTGCCTTTTTGGCAAGATCGTATTGGTACTTAGCCTTGTAGTTTAACATGGTCAGCAACAGGACCAGCAGCGCCGCACCAGCGTTGTGCAGCACCGCGATCGCCAGCGGGAAGCTGAGGTAGATGGTGGCGACGCCGGTGGCGATCTGCGCGCCCAAGGTCAGCGCCAGGTGGCGGGCGGTTTTATGCAGCGCCGCGTGCTCCCACGCGCGCCAGGCCGTGTAGCCGGCCACCAGCGCGACCAGCAGGCCGAAGTTGCGGTGCACCCAGTGGATGGCCGTCAGCGCGGAAAACGGCAGGTAGTGGCCGGCGGCGGTCTTGCCCAGTTCGCGCCACAGCGTGAAGCCGTGTTCGAAGTCCATCTCCGGCACCAGCTTGCCGCCGCACAGCGGGAAATCGGTGCAGGCCAGCGTGGCGTAGTTGGTGCTGGTCCAGCCGCCCAGCGCCAGTTGCGCCAGCAGCAACACGGCCGAGGCGGCGGCCAGCAGGCGGATGTTGCGCATCGCCGGCGGCGAGGCCGTCACCGTGCGCATCGGCGCGATCAGCTGGTTCTGGCGGCCGCCGTACCAGGCCAGCATCGCCAGCAGGCCCATGCCCAGCAGCAGGTGGGTGGTGACGATCACCGGTTGCAGTTTCAGCGTGACGGTCCAGGCGCCGAACGCGCCCTGCAGGCAGACGAACAGGAACAGCGCGGTCGGCAGCCAGGGCGCGTACTCGGTCCGCGTGCCCTGCGACTTGCGCCATTGATACCAGGATTGCGCCATCATCGCCACGATCAGCACGCCGATCGCCATCGCCAGGTAGCGGTGGATCATCTCGATCCAGGCCTTGAACACCGTCACCGGGCCGGTCGGCAGCAGCGCCTCGGCCGCCGTGATCTGCTCGTGCGCCAGGAAGGGATTGGCGGCGCCGTAGCAGCCCGGCCAGTCCGGGCAGCCCAGGCCGGAGTCGGTCAGGCGCGTGAAGGCGCCGAACACGATCAGGTCGAACGTCAGGAACACGCTGACCCAGACCAGCTTGCGGTATTTGTTGGCGTCGGACGAGGTCCACACCAGCGACAGCGGCAGCAGCGCCACCAGCAGCGCCGTCACGGCCATTTGAGCGAGAGTGGTGGAATGCATGGGTCAACCTATCGCGGAAGCCTTGAGCAGCTTGCTGATGTCCTTGTGGACCTTCTTCACCTTCTCGGTGTCGCTGGAGACCGCACCTTTCGGGAAGCGCATCATCAGGTTGCCCAGCGGGTCGATCAGGTAGACGTGGTCGGCGGCGCGGTCGCCTGCGGCCTGCTCCAGCGGCAGCCATTTTTCAACCGCGGCGGCCGGCGCACGCAGCATGCGGGTGCCGTCGTTGACGCGCATGAGCAGCGTGTCGAGCGGCTGGTCGTCGGTGATCAGCCACACGCGCTCGATGCGCTCCATCTCCTTGCCCTGCATGGTGCGCAGCTGGCGCATGGCGAACAGCTGGTCCTGGCAATCCTGGCGGCAGTCGGACGGGCCGACCTTGAGCATGATCCACTTGCCCTTGTAGTTCTCCAGCGTGGCCGGCTTGCCGTCCAGCGTGGTGCTGGCCATGGCCGGGATCGGATGGTCGCGCGGGTCGATCAGCGCACCGTAGTTGGTCACGCCGCCCTTGGGCTTGATGACGTAATACGTCAGATAGGAACCCACCAGCGGCGCGGCGCACACGGCCAGCACCAGCAACAATTTCCAGCGTCCACGGCTTTGATTACTTTTGTTTTCCACGTCTGAATCCGTTCACCACAAAGAAGATAACAGCCATCGCCGACAGTGCGTACCACTGGAAGGCATAGCCCTGATGTTTTTCCACGCCCAGCGCCGGCGCCGGCCAGTCGCGCACCAGGTGCTCGTCGTCGCCGGCCGGCTTGGCCGCACCGGCCTGCTCGATCAGGAACGGCTGCATGGTCAGGCCGCTGTCCCTGGCCACCTGCAGCGGATCGGCGTTCTGCACGATGATGCCGGGCGTCAGCACCGGCGCCTTGCCCAGTTCCATCACGTGGCCGGCGTCGATGCGCGCCATGCCCTCCAGCGTGACCGGACCGGACGGCGTGGCGTAGGCCGGCAGTTTGGCGCGGTCGGCCGGATCGCGCGGCAGCCAGCCCCTCGCCACCAGCACGTGCATGCCCGATCCCGCGATTTTAAACGGCATCAGCAAATAAAACCCGGAGCGCCCGGCGGACGGGCGGTTGTCCAGGTACAACGGCCAGTTGGCGACGAATTCGCCGGTAACGGCCACGCGGCGGAATTCCACCGCCTCGGCCGCCAGCGGGGCGCCGTCCAGCACCACGGGCGCGCTGGCGTTGCCCTGGGCCAGCTTGGCCTGCAACACCAGCTTTTGCGCGGCGCGGCGCTCCTGCCAGTTGCCCAGCTGGATGCCCAGCGTGACCACCAGCACGGTCGCCACGAAAGGGATCAGTTTAAAACGGAACGCAATACCCATTACAATGGAACCTTCATCAATTCACTCCCCCTGCCACGCCATGAAAATTGCTGTCGCCATCGCGTTCATCCTGATCATCGGCAGCCTGGCTTCCGCGTTCTTCTTCCTGATGCGCGACAAGGGCAAGAGCAACAACACCGTGCGCGCGCTGGCGGTGCGGGTCGGCCTGTCGATCGCGCTGTTCATCGCGCTGCTGGTTGCGTACAAGCTGGGCTACATCCAGCCCACCGGCATCCGCGGCTGATTATAGTTCACCTGATAGCGCAGTTCGAAAAACCTTTTTCCACGCAAGGGAATCGGGCCGCGGCCGGGACGGAAGCTGTTCGCCGGGCGCGCGATTCACCGGGATGCGTTGGCCAGTTGCTGTTGCGCCAGCACGGTGTAGAGCGGCGCACCGATCACGCGGGAAACGGTCCGCGCCACCATGGCGCATGCCATCAGGCTCAGCACCATCGAGTGCCCGTCCACCATTTCCATCACGATGATGAAGGACGTCAGCGGCGCCTGCGTGGCGGCGGCAAGAAATCCGACCATCCCGAGCGCGATCAGGGCGGTCGCCTGCGGGGAGTGCAGCAGTTGCGCCATGTCGTTGCCGAGCGCGGCGCCGATCGCCAGCGAGGGCGCGAAAATCCCTGCCGGCACACCGGACCAGGTCGTCAACCAGGTCGCGACAAACTTCAGCAGCAGGAACAGCGCCGGCACGCTCTCGGTGCCGGCAATCATGTCGCGGGTGTGGGTGTAGCCGCTGCCGAAGGTGGCCCCGTCGGAGACCACGCCGATCACCGCCACCACCAGGCCGCACAGCGCCGCAAACGCCACCGGATGGCTGCGGCGCAGGCGCGACAGCGCGTCGCCGGCCTGGCCGCCCAGCGAGACCTGCAACAGGCGGGAGAACAGCCCGCCCGCCAGGCCGCTGACCAGCGCCACCAATATGCCGGGCAACAGCAATGACAGGTCGATGCCGCTGGCGTGGATGATGCCGAAGTAGGTGGCATTGCCGTAGATCGAGACCGCGATCAGGCCGGCCAGCACGATGGCGGACATCAGCAGGCCGCTGCTGCGCTGCTCGGGGGTGCGCGACAGCTCCTCGATGGCGAACATGACGCCGGCAAGCGGGGTGTTGAATGCCGCGGCGATGCCGGCCGCGCCGCCCGCCACCAGCAGGCCGTGGGTGGTGACCGACGACCGCTCCGGCAGCCAGCGCCGGGCCGTCAGCATGATGCCGGCGGCCACCTGCACCGACGGCCCTTCCCGTCCCAGCGACAATCCGGCCAGCAATCCCCACGTGGTCAATCCCACCTTCGCCAGGCTCAGCCTGAGCGAGACGAGCCTGCCCGTGGCCTGCGGCGGCGCCAGCGGATCCAGCGCGGCCATCACCTGCGGTATCCCGGAACCGGCGGCAGCGGCGAAATGGCGCCGCGTGATCCAGACGATCGCCGCCGTGCATACCGGTGTCCACAGCAGCGCCATCCATGCATCCGCGTGAAAACCCCGCATGAACAACGCCAGCGCTTGCTCGCCCAGCCATGTAAAAGCCACCACCGTCAGCCCGGCCACGCCGGCGGCCGCCACCACGATGCCGCGCGTGGCCCAGATGCGCCAGTTGCGGAATTCCCGGTTGAACGCCGCGATGGTGTTGTGCTGGTGTTTCATGGTATAGATGGCCAACCTTAAAAAAAATCCTCGCCGGCACGAGGATGAAGGCCTTCTCAGGCTCTGCTGTGAAATGTACGGATACGGGCAAACTACATTTGTACAAATATACTTTGCTGCAATATAATCTGTCAAATGTGTCCCCCCACTCTTCCGGTCCGTTGTGCGCGATGGCGGCGCGGCGCCGTCCCGATCCCGGCTCGCTTGAGCGCCACGGCCGCGCAGCCCGACGACGGCCTGCCGGAGCCGGAGCGATGACACCCGCGCCCGCGCCCGTGCCCGATGAGTTGCAGCGCTTCATCCTGACCAGCATTGCATCGGTGCCGCACCTGGAAGCCCTGCTCCTGCTGCGCGGCTCGCCCGCGCAGCAATGGGACATCGCGGCCGTCGCGCAACGCCTCTACGTGACCGAGCGCGCCGCGCGCAAGCTGCTCGACGAGCTGCGCGCCATCGGTGCGCTGGCCAGCGCGAAGGACGACAAGGCGCTCACTTACCAGTACTGGCCCCGCCATCCGGAACTGGCCGCCATGATCGATCAACTGGCGGCATGCTACGCCGCGAATCTGGTGGGCGTGACGGTATTGATACACTCGAAACTGGATAAGCAAGCCCAGCAGTTTGCCGATGCATTCACCTGGCGAAAGGAACCCTGACATGGCGCAAACCATCTACGGACTGTGCACACTCACCTCGCTGGCCTGCGCATGGATGCTGCTCAGCAGCTATCGGCGCAATCGCGTGCGCTTGTTATTCTGGAGCGGGCTGTGCTTCATTGGCCTGTCCGTCAACAATGTGCTGCTGGTGCTGGACAAGCTGGTGTTTCCGCAAGTCGACCTGCTGCAATGGCGCCTCGCCTGCGCCCTGGTCGCGCTGCTGCTGCTGTTGTTTGGTCTAATCTACGAGAACAAGTGAGGCCACGATGATCAACTTCCTGACCGGCGCCATCGTCATGGCATCGTTTATGATTACGCTGTTCTTCCTGCGCTTCTGGCGCAACTCCGGGCAACGGTTCTTCCTGTATTTCGCGCTGTCGTTTTTGGTGGAGGGGATACACCGCTGCTATTCGGCGTGGGAAGGCGCGGTCAACGAAGATTCGCCCTACCACTACCTGGTGCGCTTGCTGTCCTATGGCTTGATCCTGTGGGCGATCCTGGAGAAGAACTGGCCTCAGCGCGGGGCCGGCGAATAAGCAATCCCACGGCCACGCAGTATTTATCGGCTATCATCCCGCCATGCCACCGAACCATACCTCCAGCCGGCAAAAGACCGGCAACACGACAAGCGCCGCGGAATTTGCACCGTCAACCAGAGTACTGAGGCAATTCCGGATCGTCTTCAACGCGGTGAAAACCCATTTCCGCCAGGTCGAAAAGAGCGCCGGCATCGGCGGCGCTCAGCTGTGGGCGCTCAGCGTGGTGCAACAGCGCCCGGGCATCGGGGTCGGCGAGCTGGCCCGGGCCCTCGACGTCCACCAGACCACCGCCAGCAACCTGGTCAAGAACCTGGCGGCCCAGGGGCTCGTCGCCATCGACCGCAGCGGCGCCGACCGCCGGACCGCGACGATGACATTGCTGCCGGCGGGCCAGGTGCGCCTGGCCCATGCGCCGATGCCGTTTGCCGGCGTGCTGCCGGACGCCTTGTCGGCATTGGATGCGCCAACGCTGGCGCGCCTGGAGCACGACCTGGGCATACTGATCACCGCGCTCGAAGCCGGCACCTCCGGCGAAAATACGCCGCTGTCCGAACTATAAGGCCGCCCGGAGGCGGCCTTGTCGTGGGCGCCGCGGCGGCATCGCCACGGCGTAATCGTTGCGACTGCGCGTGCTTACAGCCAGTACACGACCACGTACAGGCCGAGCCAGACCACGTCCACAAAGTGCCAGTACCAGGCCGCGCCTTCGAAGGCGAAGTGGTGGTCGGGCGTGAAGTGGCCGCGCAGCACGCGGTACAGCACCACCGACAGCATGATCGCGCCCATCGTCACGTGGAAGCCGTGGAAACCGGTCAGCATGAAGAAGGTCGAGCCGTAGATGCCCGAGGTCAGCTTCAGGTTCAGTTCGGTGTACGCGTGGTGGTATTCGAAGGCCTGGAAGCCCATGAAGATCGCGCCCAGGGCGATCGTGGCGAACAGCCAGAACGCGGTCTGCGCGCGGTGGCCGGCGCGCAGCGCGTGGTGCGAGATGGTCAGCGTCAGGCCCGAGGTCAGCAGCAGCGCGGTGTTGATGGTCGGGATGGGGAACGGCCCCATGGTCTTGAATTCCTGCACCGTGCCGGCCGGACCGGTGTTGCCCCAGTGCGCGGCGAAGTCCGGCCAAATGAATTTGTGGTCCAGGTCGCCCAGCCACGGCATGGTGATCGAACGGGCGTAGAACAGCGCGCCGAAGAAGGCGCCGAAGAACATCACCTCCGAGAAGATGAACCAGGCCATCGACCAGCGGTAGGAATGGTCGATGCGCTGGCCGTACTGGCCGGCCTCGGATTCCTTGATGGCGTCGCCGAACCAGAAGTACAGCACCGAAATGATGGCGGCCAGGCCCACGAAGTTCACGGCCGGCCCCCACGAGACGTCATTGACCCAGGCCGAGGCGCCGATCATGGTGGTCAGCAGGGACATGCCTGCCAGCAGCGGCCATTTGGATGGACCAGGCACGAAGTAGTACGGTGCCGCGGCGTTTTGTGAACTCATCTTCATCTCCCTAAATTTATTTTGAAACTACCAGCTTTACGATAGTGATCAGCAGTCCAATAAAACAAGCCACGCCGATCAAGGCCGCGATGAGGATGTGCACCGGATTCAGCTTGGCCGAATCGGTATCGAAATCGCTCTTGCGGCGCAGGCCGAAGAACGACCAGAACACCGCTTTCATCGAATACATGAACGACGCTTGCTTCTTGTTCTCTTCCATGGCGCCCCCTTACCTGGCCGCGGTCTTGGCTTTGTCCAGACCGCCCACCTCGAAGAAGGTGTACGACAGCGTGATGGTCTTCACCTCCTTCGGCAGCGCCGGGTCGATGAAGAACACCACCGGCATCTGCCGCGCCTCGTTCGGCTTCATGGTCTGCTGCTTGAAGCAGAAACACTCGACCTTCTTAAAATGCGGCATCGCGCTTTGCGGCGCGTAGCTCGGGATCGCCTGCGCGCTGACCTCGCGGTTCTGCGTGTTGACCACCTCGTACATCACGGTCGCCAGCTCGCCCGGATGCACGCTCATGCTGTGCGTCACGGGACGGAAACGCCACGGCCCCTGGGCGTTGCCGTCGAACTCGATGGTCACGCTGCGCGTCTTGTCGATCTGCGTGTTGGCGTCCACGCTGACCGTGCCGTCCTTCTGGGTCAGCACGTTGATGCCCAGCGCCTCGCAGATCTGGCGGTAGAACGGGTTGAGCGCGTACGCGAACCCGAACATCAGCACCGCCACCACGATCAGCTTGCCGAGCAAGGTGCGGTTCAGCCCGCCTGTTTCCTGGTCTTTGCTCACGTCAGCTCAGCCACATCCGCTTGACAAACACGGACAGGAAAAAGAACAGGGCCATGCCGGCCAACAGCAGGCCGGTCCGCGCGTTATTCGGCTTCTTCTGTTCGCCCATGATTATTTGAACTGCGGTGGCGTTTCAAAGGTGTGGAACGGCGCCGGCGACGGCACGGTCCACTCCAGGCCTTCCGCGCCATCCCATGGCTTGGCTTCGGCTTTCTTGCCGCCGCGGATGGTCGGCAGGATCACGAAGAACAGGAAGAACACCTGCGACAGGCCGAAACCGAAGGCGCCGATGGACGCGATCATGTTGAAGTCCGTGAACTGCGCCGAGTAGTCGGCGTAGCGGCGCGGCATGCCGGCCAGGCCCAGGAAGTGCATCGGGAAGAAGGTGATGTTGAAGGTGATCAGCGACAGCCAGAAGTGGGTCTTGCCCATCGCTTCGTTGTACATGTGGCCGGTCCATTTCGGCGACCAGTAGTAGAAGCCGGCGAACAGCGCGAACAGCGAGCCGGCCACCAGCACGTAGTGGAAGTGCGCCACCACGTAGTAGGTGTCCTGCAGCTGGATGTCGATCGGGGTCACGGCCAGGATCAGGCCGGTGAAGCCGCCGATGGTGAACACGAAGATGAAGCCCACGGCAAACAGCATCGGGGTTTCAAAGGTCATCGAGCCCTTCCACATGGTGGCGATCCAGTTGAACACCTTGACGCCGGTCGGCACGGCGATCAGCATGGTCGCGTACATGAAGAACAGCTGCGAGGTCACCGGCATGCCGGTGGTGAACATGTGGTGGGCCCAGACGATGAACGACAGGATGGCGATCGACGCGGTGGCGTACACCATCGACGCGTAGCCGAACAGCTGCTTGCGGGCGAAGGCCGGCAGGATCTGCGAGACGATGCCGAAGGCCGGCAGAATCATGATGTAGACCTCGGGGTGGCCGAAGAACCAGAAGATGTGCTGGTACATGACCGGGTCGCCGCCGCCGGCGGCGTTGAAGAACGAGGTGCCGAAGTGGCGGTCGGTCAGCGTCATGGTGATGGCGCCGGCCAGCACCGGCATCACGGCGATCAGCAGGTAGGCGGTGATCAGCCAGGTCCAGCAGAACATCGGCATCTTCATCAGCGTCATGCCGGGCGCGCGCATGTTGAGGATGGTGACGATGATGTTGATCGAGCCCATGATCGACGAGGCGCCCATCAGGTGCATCGCGAAGATCGCCATGTCCATGCCGGGGCCCATCTGGGTCGACAGCGGCGCGTACAGCGTCCAGCCGGCCGCGGTGGCGCCGCCAGGGACCAGGAACGAGGTCGCCAGCAGGATGGCCGCCGGTGGCAGCAGCCAGAACGAGAAGTTGTTCATGCGGGCGAAGGCCATGTCGGACGCGCCGATCTGCAGCGGGATCATCCAGTTGGCGAAGCCGACGAAGGCCGGCATGATGGCGCCGAACACCATCACCAGGCCGTGCATGGTGGTGAGCTGGTTGAAGAACTCAGGCTGGAAGAACTGCAGGCCCGGCTTGAACAGCTCGGTGCGGATCATCAGCGCCAGCACGCCGCCGGACAGCAGCATGATGAAGGAGAACCACAGGTACAGCGTACCGATGTCTTTGTGATTGGTGGCGAACAACCAGCGCGACAGACCATGGGGATGGTCGTGAGCGTGATCGTGATCGTGTGCGTGATCCAAGGTGCTTGTGCTCATTTGTAACGCTCCTGATTACTTACGTGCAGCCACAACTTCGGCTGGTTGAACGATGTTTTCGGCGGCCTTGTTCGACCAGCTGTTACGGGTGTAGGTGATGACAGCCGCAATATCCGTATCCGACAGTTGCTTCCATGCCGGCATTTCCGAAGCGCCGTACTTGCCGGTCTTCTTGCCGTGCAGCAGAACGTTGATCTGTTCCGCCTTCGGACCGTTGACCACGGCCGAACCGTCCAGCGGTGCGAACGCGCCCGGCACGCCCTTGCCGTTGGCCTGGTGGCAGGCCACGCAGTTGGTCGAGTAGACTTTCTCGCCCTTGGTTTTCAGCTCGTCGATGGTCCAGGTCTTGGTCGGATCGTCGGCCAGCGCGGCCATTTCCTTTTTCTTGCCGTCGACCCAGGTCTTGTACTCGTCGTCATTGACCACGCGCACCACGATCGGCATGAAGGCGTGTTCCTTGCCGCACAGCTCGGAGCAGAAACCGCGATAGGTGCCGGTGTGCTCGGCCTTGAACCAGGTGTCGCGCACGAAGCCGGGAATCGCATCCTGCTTGACGCCGAAGGCCGGGATCGACCACGAATGGATCACGTCGTTGGCGGTGGTGACCAGGCGGATTTTTTTATTGACAGGAACGACGACTTCATTGTCGACTTCCATCAGGTAGTTGTCGCCGCGTTTCTCGGTCGGCTCGAAGCCGGGCGAGCCCACTTGCGCGCGCGGGGTCGACAGGTTGGACAGGAAGGAAATGCCCTCGCCTTCGCCTTTCAGGTAGTCGTAGCCCCACTTCCACTGCATGCCGGTGACCTTGATGGTGATGTCGGCGTTGGAGGTGTCCTTCATGCCGACCACGGTGCGGGTGGCGGGCAGCGCCATGCCGATGACGATCAGGAAGGGCACGACGGTCCAGGCGATTTCCACCGCGGTGGATTCGTGGAAGGTGGCCGGCTTGTGGCCCAGCGATTTGCGGTGCTTGAAGATGGAGTAGAACATCACGCCGAACACGCCGACGAAGATGACCAGGCAGACCAGCATCATCCAGGTGTGCAGGCTGTAGATTTCGGAAGCGATCTGGGTCGCCGGAGGTTGCAGATTCAGCTCGCCGGCGGTGGGACCGCCGGTGCCGCCGGTCGCCGCAGTGTAGGTACCTGCCGCGGATGCCGCCTTGTCAGCCGCCCACGCTGGGATACTTGCCGCCGTTACCGACAGCCCGAGCATCAACGATTGAAGTCGCTTCGCATGTTTCATGTTTTCCCCAACCACCCAAGAAATTAAAATATTTTTTTAACGACTCCGGTTTTCGGTGAACTGAACCGGCGCCGCGCTCCTTAAACAACTTCAGGCCCCATGCCAGCCTCGTCCGAAAAATTCTTCGTGACGCGACCCCGGCGGGACCTTGAGGCTTGCCGCTTCATCCCCAGATACTGCCCAGGGACAACGCGAAAGCCTGATTCTGCTTAATTCAACTGCTCGTTCGTGCTCGTCCTTGCCTGCCTCTCGCTCCCCTCGCTGATTTATAGCTGGCGGCGTGATCTGCTGGCAAAATTAGTGAATGATTATATATAACAAAAACGATCCACATCAAGAAATAATCCAAATCACAACTATGGCGTGGCCCGGGGCGCCACAGTGCGCCCGCAAACCCGCTACTGGCGCGGCTTTCGTGGTAAATCGAAACGGATGATGGCCTCGCCTTTTGAGGTCACTTTGGGCGCCGGACGGAAGGCGTGGCCGTAAATCACCTCGAAAGTCAGGCCCAGCTTGCCATCGGCGCGGCGGTTCTTCTCCAGCGTGTCCAGCATCCGCCGCCATGCCTGCTTGCCCATCAGGCCGCGCCGCAGCGTGCCCAGCGGGTTGCCGCCCAGCGCGCGCACGTCGGCCAGCAGGGCCTGCGGCGTGTCGTAGGTGACGGTGATGACCTCCATGTCCAGCACCGGCGTCGAAAAGCCCGCCTCCACCAACTGGTCGCCGAAATCGTGCATGTCGACGAAGGGCAGCGCGTGCGGCGCCAGGTCGGCCTCGGCAAAGGCGGCGCGCAGCTCGCGGAAGGTGTCCGGCCCGAAGCAGGAGAACATCAGCAGGCTGTTCACGCGCAGCACGCGGCGCCACTCGGCGAACACGCGGTCCGGCTGCGGATGCCAGTGCAGCGCCAGGTTGGACCAGACCAGGTCCACCGAATGCGGCCCCAGCGGCAGTTCGGCGAAATCGCCGCACAGCGTGTCGATGCCGGTCTTGGCCGGCAGCAGCTTGCTCAGCAGCTGGTTCAGCGACGACGGCTTCGCGGCCGGGCCCTGGGCGGCGCGCGCCATGGCCTCGGCCGCGTCGATGCCGACGATGTGGGCCGCGGGATAGGATTTTTGCAAGAGTGCGAGATCGGCACCGGGGCCGCAGCCGGCGTCCAGCACGCGCTGGGGCGCGAGCTTGATCAGCTCCAGGCGGTCGAACATGCGCGAGGCGATTTCGCGGCGCAGGAAATCGGACGGCGCGACGCGCCCGGGGCGGCTGAACAGCGCGCGCACGCGCACCTGGTCGATCGGGGCGCTCAGTTTAGGGGGTTTTGCGGGGACTTCCATGATGTCGTTCGGTGTAGTGCGATAATGTCGGCAGTGTACATGGTTGAACGCAAACGCGTCCTGGAAGGCACACCGTTTCCGCGCAAGCGGGAACGGCGCATGGGAGGGTGGATGTCTGTTACCCCGACAATCGGCACAATGCGCGCCCTGCTTCATCGCGGCGGCGCGGCCTTGTTGCGCGGCGTGTTGCCGGCCTCGTGCGCGTTGTGCGCGGCCGGCGGCGATGAATTGCTGTGTCCAGACTGCGCCGCGCAGTTCTTCGGCGTTGCCGCCGTGCGCTGTCCGCGCTGCGCCAATCCCTTGCCGGACTCGGCGCGCGGCCAGCTGTGCGGCGCCTGCCGCGCCGAGCCGCCGGCCTTCGACGTCACGCTGGTCGCGGCGGATTATGCGATGCCGCTGGACCAGCTGGTGCTGCAGCTGAAATTCGGCCACCGCCTCGCGCTGGCCACGCTGTTTGCCCGCCTGCTGCGCGACGCCGTCCTGCAGCAGCCCGGCTTCACGCTGCCCGCCCTGCTCTGCCCGGTGCCGCTGGGGCCGCGCCGGCTGGCCGAACGCGGCTACAATCAGGCCCTGGAGATCGCGCGGCCCCTGGCGCGCAGCCTGGGCGTGGCGCTGCATCCGCGGCTGGCCTGCCGGGTGCAGGAGACGGCGGCGCAAAGCAGCGTCACGCCGGAGCGGCGGCGGCACAACATCGCCGGCGCGTTCGCGATACCGGACATGGCGCTGGTGCAGGGCCGCCACATCGGCGTGGTCGACGACGTGATGACCAGCGGCGCCACGCTGAACGAACTGGCGGCCACGTTGAAGCGCCACGGCGCGGCGCAGGTGAGCAACCTGGTGTTCGCGCGCACGCCGCCGCATTGAATTTACAAGAGGAGAATTGTTTTGTTTCACGTCGTACTAGTCCAACCTGAAATTCCCCCGAACACCGGCAACGTGATCCGGCTGTGCGCCAACACCGGCGCGCAGCTGCATTTGATCGAGCCGCTGGGCTTCCCGCTGGAAGACGCCAAGCTCAAGCGCGCCGGCCTGGACTATCACGAATACGCGAAGATGAAAGTCCACCCGGACTGGCAAGCCTTCCTGGCCGAGGTGCAGCCGGAGCCGTCGCGCATGTTCGCCATGACCACGCACGGCTCCTCGCCGTTCGCCGACGCCGCCTTCCGGCCGGGCGACGTGTTCGTGTTCGGCTCGGAAACACGCGGCCTCGACCCGGCCTTCCGCGAAACGTTCCCACCGGCCCAGCGCATCCGTCTGCCGATGCGTCCCGACAACCGCAGCCTGAATTTATCCAACACGGTGGCCGTGGTGGTGTTCGAAGCCTGGCGCCAGAACGGCTACGCCGGCGGCGCATAAGATTTGGACCAAGCCCGACATCCGTGCATAAAATTGGGGTCAAGTCTGACATTCGGACACGAGCTCTACCGTAGCAGACGTCTACGGTAGAGTTCGTGTCCGAATGTCAGACTTGACCCCAAACTGGAGCAGGATGGCCAGCGCGCCGGCGCCGGCCGCGCTGACGCAGAGCGTGCTGGCGGCCGCCAGCGCGGCCGGATTGCGCAGGCCGAGCAGGTCGGCCGCGAAGGCCAGCGAGACCGTGGCGATCAGCTGGGCCGGATACAGGAAGCGCAGTTGGCGGAAGGCGCGCGCGTCGCCGCGCCGCCAGTAGCGCAGCGCGACCGCGAACGCGGGGCCCCACAGCACGCCAAGGAACACCAGCGCCGCGAAGGCGGCAATCAGGAGACGCATATCACGGACGCTGGGCGCGCACCTTGGTCAGCAGCTTGGTGGTCGAGCGGTCGTGCTCGAAATCGATGGCGATGGCCCGGCCGCCGTAGGCCAGCACGGCTTGGCCTTCGGGGATGGCGTCCATCTGGTAGTCGCCGCCCTTGGCGTAGATTTCCGGCCGCGCCTGCTGCACCACTTCCAGCGCGGTGTCCTCGTCGAAGTCCACCACCAGGCTCACAGATTCCAGCGCGGCCAGCACCGCCATGCGGTCGGCGCAGTTGTTGAGCGGACGGTCGTCGCCCTTGCCCAGCCGCTTGACGGAGGCGTCGGTGTTGGCGGCCACCACCAGCGAGGCGCCCAGCGCCCGCGCCTGCGCCAGGTAGGTGACGTGGCCGCGGTGCAGGATGTCGAACACGCCGTTGGTCAGCACCACCGGCTTGGGCAGCGCGGCCACGCGCGCGGCCAGTTGTTCACGGGTGCAGATCTTGGATTCAAATTGAGGCATGGAGTTCTTCGGTTATTTGGGTTCTTCGTTTTCCGGCTCGTCGTCGATCTGCATGCTGAGCGTATCGGCGGTGGCCGGACTGTTGTCGCCAGGTTCCTTGCGGTCGCCGCGCAGCTTGATCTGCAGGCGCAAGCCGTTGGCCGAGTCGGCGTTGCGGATCGCCTCTTCGTAGGCGATGTAGCCCCTATTATAAAGTTCGTACAGCGCCTGGTCGAACGTGCACATGCCGAGCTCGCGCGATTTGTGCATGATTTCCTTGATCGCCTGGAAGTTCCCCTTGAAGATCATCTCGGCGATGGTCGGCGTGTTGAGCAGGATTTCAATCGCCGCCTTGCGGCCCTTGCCGTCCTCGGTGCGCACCAGCCGCTGCGAGACGATGGCGCGCAGGTTGGACGACAAATCCATCAGCAGCTGGTTGCGCCGCTCCTCCGGGAAGAAGTTGATGATGCGGTCCATGGTCTGGTTGGAGTTGTTCGCGTGCAGCGTGCCCAGGCACAGGTGGCCGGTCTCGGCAAACGCGATCGCGTGCTCCATGGTCTCGGTGTCGCGGATCTCGCCGATCAGGATCACGTCCGGCGCCTGGCGCAGCGTGTTCTTCAGCGCGTTGTGCCACGACAGCGTGTCCACGCCCACCTCGCGGTGCGTGATCAGGCAGCCCTTGTTCTTGTGGACGTACTCGACCGGGTCCTCCACCGTGATGATGTGGCCGGCCGAGTTGGCGTTGCGGTAGTCGATCATCGCCGCCAGCGTGGTCGACTTGCCGGAGCCGGTGCCGCCCACCACCAGCACCAGCCCGCGCTTGGTCATGATGACTTCCTTCAGCACCTCGGGCAGGTCCAGCTTCTCGAAGTTCGGGATTTCCGAGGCGATGGTGCGGATCACCATCGCCACGTTCTGCTGCTGCACGAAGACGTTGACGCGGAAGCGGCACACCTCCGGCAGCGAGATGGCGAAGTTGCATTCCAGCTCGGCCTCGAACTCGCGCTTCTGCTTTTCGTTCATGATCGACAGCGCCAGCGCGCGGGTCACGCTGCCGGTGAGCTTCTGCTGGCTCAGGGGCTTCATCGCGCCCTGCGACTTCATGCTCGGCGGGAAATCGGCGGAAATGAACAGGTCCGACCCGCCGGTATGGTGCATCACCTTCAGCAACTTGTGCAGATAGGCTTGCGCTTCTTCTGGACCAAATGTGGAGGACATGCTTGCCTTTCGATGGATGACGCCAACATACGCTGCATTATATCGACACCATTCGCTACAATACGGGTTAATTATTGCATCCCAGCATTGCCTGTGTTCAAATACATTCATGACACTGACCGAACTGAAATATATCGTCGCCGTTGCACGAGCGAAACACTTCGGACATGCGGCCGAAGCCTGTTACGTCGCCCAGCCGACGCTTTCGGTCGCCATCAAGAAACTGGAAGATGAGCTGGGCGTGGTGCTGTTCGAACGGGGCGGCGCCGAGATTTCCGTCACCCCGCTGGGCGCGCAGATCGTCGCCCAGGCCGAGCGCGTGCTGGAGCAGACCGCCGCCATCAAGGAACTCGCCAAGCAGAACAAGGACCCGCTGGCCGGCCCGCTGCGCCTGGGCGTGATCTACACCATCGGCCCCTACCTGCTGCCGCCGCTGGTCAAGGGCATGATCGACAAAGTCCCGCAGATGCCGCTGATCCTGCAGGAAAACTTCACCGTGCGCCTGATCGAGATGCTGCGCCAGGGCGAGCTGGACGCCGCCATCATGGCGCTGCCGCTGCCCGAGCACGGCATGGCCATGCAGGCGCTGTACGACGAGCCCTTCGTGGTGGCGATGCCGTCCCAGCACGCGTGGACCAAGCGCCGCACCATCCCGGCCGACGACCTGAAGACCGAAAACATGCTGTTGCTGGGGAACGGACACTGTTTCCGCGACCAGGTGCTGGAAGTGTGTCCCGAAATGGCGCGCTTTTCCGCGCCGGGCAATGGCATGCAGCGCACCTTCGAAGGCTCGTCGCTGGAGACCATCCGCCACATGGTGGCCAGCGGCATCGGCCTGACCGTGCTGCCGCGCGCCTCGGTGCCGGACATGGATGCCAAGGAAGGCATGCTGCAATTCCGCCCGTTCGACGCGCCGGTGCCGTCGCGCCGGGTGGTGATCGTGTGGCGTAAAAGCTTCACCCGCAAGGCCGCCATCGACGCCGTGTGCGAAGTCGTAGCCGCCTGCAACCTGCCCGGCATCACCACCCTCTGCGCCGGCGATTGAGCCAGCCGCGCCAGGATTTGCGATAATCCTGATCTTTCCCTTCAAGCGACACTACCCATGAACAAGCTGGAGTTGTATTTTCGCCTGGTCAGGCTGGACAAACCCATCGGCACGCTGCTGTTGCTGTGGCCGACCTTGTGCGCACTGTGGCTGGCGTCCAACGGCAAGCCCAGCCTGACGCTGGTGCTGATCTTCTCGCTCGGCACGCTACTGATGCGCTCGGCCGGCTGCGCGATGAACGACTACGCCGACCAGGACATCGACAAATTCGTCAAGCGCACGGCGCAGCGGCCCATCACCAGCGGCCGCATCAGCGGCAAGGAAGCGCTGGCGATCGCCGGCACGCTGTCGCTGCTGTCGTTCTGCCTGATCCTGCCGCTGAACGCGTTGACCAAGCAGCTGTCGGTGGCGGCCGTCATCATCGCCGGCACCTACCCCTACTTCAAGCGCTTCTTCGCGATCCCGCAAGCCTACCTGGGCATCGCCTTCGGCTTCGGCATTCCGATGGCGTTTGCCGCGATCCAGAACACGGTGCCGATGGTGGCCTGGGTGCTCTTGCTCGGCAACGTGTTCTGGGCCGTGGCCTACGACACCGAATACGCCATGGTCGACCGCGACGACGACCTGAAGATCGGCATCAAGACCTCGGCCATCACCTTCGGCCGCTACGACGTGGCGGCGGTGATGCTGTGCTACGCCGTGCATCTGGGCCTGCTGCTGGCCTGCGGCTGGCAGCTGGGCATGGGCGTGTGGTTCGCCGGCGGCGTGGCGGTGGCGGCGGGCATCGCCTGCTATCACTACACGCTGATCCGCGGGCGCGAGCGCGATCCCTGCTTCTACGCCTTCCGCCACAACAACTGGCTGGGCGCGGCGGTGTTCGCGGGCGTGGCGCTGGACTACGCGTTGCGCTAGCCCACTCGATTGAGGCAGCGCAAAGCGCCGGCGCGGGTGCTGCCTACAATGGCTATCCTCTTTCAACCGACATCCGATGAGGTCACCATGGATCAGATTCAACAGAATGGCAAAGACGTCGCCGACAACCAGGCCGCCAGCGCCGCCGCGCGCGACAGGCTGATGAACGAATTGAAGCACGCCATCGGCGAGGCCGAGGACTGGCTCAAGGACGCCGCCAAGGACCCCACGCCCGCCTCGGAAAACCGCGCCCGTTTCGACGACACGCTGCGCACCGCCAGGACCGACCTGCGCAAGCTGGAGGACAGCCTGATCGCCCGCAGCCGCGGCGCGGCCGCATCGGCCAACGTCTACGTGCGCGACAATCCGTGGAAATCGGTGGGCCTCGGCGCGGCGCTTGGCGTGGTGGTAGGACTACTGGTCGCCCGCAAATAGCCAGCGATTGCGCTAGAATTTGCAGGTGCCCGCCGGGAGCAGTCATCCAAACAAACATCGTTATCGCGACGACAAATTGATGCGGCTCGGGTTACAAGTCCCAGGTGTGAAAAACGAGCAGCAGGCGATAGAGCTCGGCCTTCATAATCAAGAACAGCTTCGCCTACAACGCGGCAAACTGAACTGGGACGGCGATCTTGACGCCATGAGACTTGATCGTGATCCTGGTTAATGCTAGCGACACCCATCCGCACCCTATTGAGGCAAACGCTCGACGAAGCGCGGCCCGACAAATACCCGCCGGGCATTGCCGCGTTCCGCCTGCTTGTGCTGCATGTGGCGCTCGGTGCGAACGCTGCTTTCCGCCTCCTCCGCCAGCCTGGCCAGCTTCAGCGCCAGCAACTGCGCGGCGAGCTTCTTGTTCGCATGCTGGCTCCGCTCCGATTGCACTTTCACAGATAGTCCCGTCGCCACGTGCGTCGCGCGGATTGCACTGTCGGTCTTGTTGACATGCTGTCCCCCTGGTCCTGACGCGCGCGTCGCTTCATAACGGATCTCGCCATTCCCAAGCGACGCTGCCGGCGGCGTCAGCTCGGCCCCCATCAGGAACCAGTTCTTCCGCTTGTGTTGCTGGCGGTAGGGACTGTCGCAAGTCCAGAGTATGCTTCCGCTCCAGCGTCGCGCCGCGTCCTCCGCTGCCTCGCCTTCCAGCTGCAACAAGACAGAACGCAACGTGCCGTTAACCGGTCCGTCGACCTCTTCAACAAGTGTGACGCTGACGCCGGACGCGGCAGCTTCCTCCATCAACCGTGCCAGTGCCTTTTTCACGCCAAGACAACATTCAGCTGGGCCAGTGTTGGCCGTGAGTTGTAGCCAGATCATCAGCAGCACTCCCCGCGTGTTTTATAGGTTAATACAGGCTTGCTGCGATACACCACGCGTGCCAGACCCGCGCCGACCAAACTGCCAAGGACGCTCTCGACATTTTTGTATGCCTGCGGCGCCTCCTCATAGATCAAGGCCCGGTCATTACAAATCACGCGGCCGCCCAGTGACGTCCGGCTCAACTGCGATGGTGTCGCTAGCCTCACCAGACGGTCTTTGCAATCCGTACGCTGCCACTTGCGGCCAGCGCCATGCGCCAGGGAATGCAGACTTAACGCTCCGTTATCTGTGAGCGGCTCGATCAAGTAACTGTAGTCGTCGCGCGAGCCGGGCAGCATGACCAGTCCCAGATCGCTGGGCGTGGCGCCCTTGCGGTGCAGCCAGCCGTCACAGTCGTCGATATGGGCCGGCGTGACGGTGTTGTGGTTGACATCGAGTACCCGTTCACCGTCGCAGCGCAAGCGCTGGAGCACACGGGCCGCGATCACTGCGCGGTTGACTTCGGCAAACTGCACGGCAGCGCTGTGCTGCCGCAAGTAAGCTTGGGCCGCCTCCCCGCCAGCGGCCAGTCCGTCATGACCGTATTTCTCAACATGATCGGCCAGTATCGCCTGTCCCAATCCGCGCGAACCACTATGCACCAGCAGTTGCAGGCATTTGGGCGCCAGCGCGGTCCGAGACAGAGTCTCGCTGCACTCTATCCGGTCTACCACCTGAAGCTCAGCAAAATGGTTGCCGCGACCTATCGTGCCCAGGGAACGCAGGCAGGCCGCCTCCAAGCCCGCCAGCCGCAACGCGGCGCTCAGCGCCTCAACCTTCGCCGCCAGCGCTGGATCGAAACGTTCAAGTGACGCCCATTCGCCGTCATCGACAACGTCATCGAGGTTACCGATTTGCTTGTCCATCTTGTCGAGTTTTGCTTTGCCGGCCAAGAGGTCGGTCTGCCAAAGCGCCATGCCGCAGCCGATGTCATTGCCAACCAGCGCAGGATAGAAATGACCGGTACTGAAGAAGGCGGCTCCGACCGGATAGCCGCGTCCGGGATGGAGATCGGGCAGGCCGACGACACGCCGCATGCCCGGCAAGTTGGCCGTGGTTTTTGCCTGCTGTATTGCTGCGTCTTCAAGCCAGAGGCGATCGGACGCGATGATCGACACGCGATCAGAAAGATGCTGAATAAAATTGCCCATGATGGAGCCAATCCTGAAAAAGATAAGTGGATTGGGCGTGGCCTTACACCAGCGGACGAGCGCCGATCATAGTGCGGGAGACTTGCGGAAGGCGGACAGAATGCCGCTTGAATTAATCCTGGAAGTAACCAGCCAGACCCAAGGAGTGAGCGGTAGTGTTCAGGTTTTGCATCGCGAACTCCTTTCAGAAAATTGGGTTGACTTACGTTAGGTCACAGATCGTAGTCGAAATCCTATATGCCGACAAGCATTTTCTCAGCCGAACGAAGTACACCAGCCGCCGGCCGCCACCAGCTTGCCGGGGAAGATGGCGCAGCCGCCCATGTTGTTCGGGCCGTCTTCGTAGATCTGGCACTTGCCGCAGCGGTCGCCCGGTTTGAAGTCGGGGAATTTGTGCCCGTCTACCTTGGCCGCGTCAATCACATAGTTGAACTCCTTGGCCAGCGGCTCGTCCTCCTTGAGCGGCACGCGATCCTCGGCCCAGGCCATGCAGCCCAGCGTAGCAGCGGCCAGCCCGGCACAGGAGTTCAAAATAAATACCCGGCGATTCGTCATCTTTTTTCCTTTCCGTCGCTGTCGCGCCACATGGTACGAACCAGGCCATGATACGCGCTTGCGGCCCAAAACATGCTGCTATACTCAATGTTGCCAAGCACTCTACATCTGACAAGTTCTAACAAATAGAATGAGGGGACGACATGTACAAGGCCATACGCGCAGTTGCTCTTTGCGGTACGATCAGCGCCCTGCTGGGTGCTTGCGGCAAGACCGAGGCGCCCGTCTCGGCGGAACAAGCCGGCGCCGACGCGGCGTTCCAGAAGAAGCTGCAGGAGCAGCTGCTCGACGCCAAACCCGGCAGCGTGGTCGAGATCCCGGCCGGCACCTATCATCTCACTAGCGGCCTGACCCTGCGCGGCAACGGCGTGACGGTGCGCGGCGCCGGCATGGACAAGACCATCCTCTCGTTCAAGGGCCAGGTCACCGGGCCGGAGGGCATGCTGGTCTACGCCAGCAACTTCACCATCGAGGGCCTGACCATCGAGGACTCCAAGGGCGACGGCCTGAAGATCAACGACGGCGACAACATCACCATCCGCAAGGTCAAAGTGCAGTGGACCGGCGGCTCCAAGGTCACCAACGGCGCCTACGGCATCTACCCGGTCAAGACCCGCAACGTGCTGATCGAGGACAGCGTGGCCATCGCCGCCTCCGACGCCGGCATCTACGTCGGCCAGTCCAACGGCGTGGTGGTGCGCCGCTCGCGCGCCGAGCAGAACGTGGCCGGCATCGAGATCGAGAACACCATCAACGCCGACGTGTACGACAACGTCGCCACCAACAACACCGGCGGCATCCTGGTGTTCAACATGCCCAACCTGTCGCAGCCGGGACACAGCACCCGCGTGTACAAGAACAAGGTCGACAAGAACAACCTCGGTAACTTCGCCGCGCGCGGCACGGCCGTGGCCAGCGTGCCGGCTGGTTCCGGCATCGTCATCAACTCCAATTCCAAGGTGGAGATATTCGACAACGACGTCACCGACAACCAGACCGCCAACGTCATCATCTCCAGCTACCACTCCACCGGCTACTACACCGAGAAGGGCGTGGCCGCCGGCTACGACCCGTATCCCAAGGCGATCTACGTGTACGGCAACCGCTTCAAGGGCGGCGGCGATTCGCCCGACGGCCTCGATCTGAAGGCGCTGAAGATCGCCATGTACGGCATCAGCGGGCACCTGCCCGACGTGCTGTGGGACGGCTACGTCGACACCAAGCTGCTGGTCAAGGGCGTACTGCCGGCCGAGCAGCGCATCTGCATCCAGGACGGCGTGGACGTGCTGAACGCCGACGGTCCGAACAAATACAAGAACCCCAGCAAGGACACGGCGCCGTTCCGCTGCGAGCTGGCCAAGCTGCCACCGGTGACGATCACCCAACTCTCCGCGCAGTCATGATGGCGAGACTGAGCGCAGCGGCGTGCGCGCTGATGCTCGCGGCATGCACGCAGACCCAGGTTCCGGTGAGCTTCATCACCGAAGGCAATCCGGCCAAGTTGAGCGACTGGCACCTGATGGCCGTCTCCGGCGGGCGCCTGAACCTGAACACCGGTGTGGTGCCGTATGACCTGAACACGCCGCTGTTTACCGACTACGCGCAGAAGCTGCGCACCGTGTGGATGCCGAAGGGCCAGAGCGCCGTCTACAACCCCGACACCACCTTCGAGTTCCCGGTCGGGACCATCATCAGCAAGACCTTCTACTATCCGAAGGCGGACGGTCCCGCCAAGGCGGTGCTGGCCACCTACGACACCAGCAAGACCGGCGGCGACAAGCTCGATCTGGCCAACGTGCGCCTGGTCGAAACGCGGCTGCTGGTGCGTCGCGCCGACGGCTGGATCGCCCTGCCCTACGTATGGAACGCCGAGCAGACCGAGGCCGTGCTGTCGCGCACCGGCGACCAGGTGCCGCTGGAGGTGGTGCACGAGGACCGCACCCGCAAGCCGCTGACCTATGTGGTGCCGAACGTGAACCAGTGCGCATCCTGCCACGTGGCCGATGTGAAGTCGCGCCAGTTCCAACCCATCGGCCCGAAGGCGCGGCATATGAACCGCAACTACAGCTACGACGGCGTGACCGTCAACCAGCTCGATTACCTGGCGCGCATCGGTTACCTGAGCGGCGTGCCGGCCAATGCGGCGACGGCCGCGCCGCACAACGCCAACTGGCGCGACCAGGGCCAGACGCTGGACGCGCGCGCCCGCGCCTACCTGGACATCAACTGCGCCCACTGCCACAACGACAAGGGCGCGGCCAACACCACGGCGCTGCATTTGAACATCGGCGCGCCGGCGGATCTGCATCTGGGATTGTGCAAGCCGCCGGTGGCGGCGGGCGCCGGCACCGGCGGCCATGGCTACGGCATCGCGCCGGGCAAGCCGGATGAATCGATCATGGTCTACCGGCTCAGCTCCGACCAGACCGGCATCATGATGCCGGAACTGGGGCGCGGCTCGGTGCACAAGGAGGGCGTGGAATTGATACGCGCGTGGATCGCGGCGATGAAGCAAGGCTGCGACGGCGCCTAGCTGATGGCGCGAGCGGCAGCCTGCCCGCCACCCGCGAAGATGCCGCCATTCGTTTTAGCTGGAGGAACCCAGCTCGTCGCCCATTTCCTTGCCGCGCTGCTGGGCCGCCTTCATCGCCTGGATGATCGCGCCCTTCACGCCGCTGGCCTCCATGCTGGTCAGCGCCGCGTAAGTGGTGCCGCCCTTCGACGTCACCCGTTCGCGCAGCAGCGACACCGGCTCGGTCGACTGCACCGCCAGCTGCGAGGCGCCGGCAAAGGTGGCCAGCGCCAGCTGCCTGCCCTGTTCCGCGCTCAGGCCCATGTCCTGCGCGGCCTGCTGCATCGCTTCGATGAAGTAGAACACATAGGCCGGGCCGCTGCCCGACACCGCCGTCACCGCGTCGATCTGCGACTCGTCGTCCAGCCACACGGTCGGGCCGACAGCGCGCAGGATATCGTCCGCCGCCTGCTTCTGCTGCGCGCTCACGCCGGTGGTGCACGCCATGCCGGTGATGCCCATGCCGATCAGCGCCGGTGTGTTGGGCATGCAGCGCACGATGGCGCCGTAGCCACCCAGCCAGCGCGACAAATCCTCGATGCGGATGCCGGCCGCGATCGAGACGATCAGCGGCTGTTTCGTTTTGTCGATCAGCGGCAGCAACTGCGCCGCCACTTCGCGCATGCTTTGCGGTTTGACCGCCAGCACAATCACGTCCGCCGAGGACACCGCGGCATCGGCGCCGCTGGCCGTGGTCACACCGAACTGCTGCTGCAGGCGGGCCAGCGCTTCCGCGTTCGGATCGGCCACGTGGATGTTGGCGCCAGCGGTCAGTTTATTGGCCAGTCCCGCGATCAGGGCGGAGGCCATGTTGCCGCCGCCGATAAATGCTATTTTCATCGTCAAACCTTGTTGTAGTTTCGTGAACCAAAAATGGCGCTGCCGATGCGCACGATGGTCGCGCCTTCGGCGATGGCGGCGCGCAGGTCGGCCGACATGCCCATCGACAGCGTGTCGAGCGCCAGGCCCTCGGCGCGCAACTGCTCGTACAGCACGCGCAGCTGGGCGAACGCCGCCCGCTGCTGCGCAAAGTCTTCGACCGGCTCGGGGATCGCCATCAGGCCGCGCAAGGTGAGATTGGGCAGCGCCGCGACCTTGTGGGCCAGCGCCGCCAGTTCCGCCGGGGCCACGCCGCTCTTGCTGGCTTCCCCGCTGATATTCACCTGCAAACAGATTTGCAGCGGCGCCATGCCTGCCGGCCGCTGCTCGGACAGCCGCTGCGCGATCTTCTCGCGCTCGACCGTGTGCACCCAATCGAAATTCTCTGCGATGGGGCGCGTCTTGTTGCTCTGGATCGGACCGATGAAATGCCACTCCAGCGCGGGCGCACCGGCCGCCTTCAGCGCCGCGATCTTGTCGAGCGACTCCTGCAGGTAATTCTCGCCGAAGGCGCGCTGGCCGGCCTCTACCGCCTCCAGCACCGCGTCCGGCCCGAAGGTCTTGGAGACGGCCAGCAACTGCACCGATTGCGGCGCACGGCCAACATCTTGGGCTGCGGCAACGATTGTCGAGGTGACTGCTTGCAAGTTCTGGGGGATCAGGGACATAATCATCGAGTAAAAATCGTTAAAAACAGGGGCAGGCGCCGCAGCGGGCACCTCACCAACGTCAGGCACAGGGATTATAAATGGACATCTCCGAACTTCTCGCATTCTCCGTCAAGAACAAGGCTTCGGACCTGCACCTGTCGGCCGGCCTGCCGCCAATGATACGGGTGCACGGCGATGTGCGGCGCATCAACCTGCCGCCGCTGGAGCACAAGGATGTGCACGGCATGATCTATGACATCATGAACGACGGCCAGCGCAAGGCTTATGAGGAGATGCTTGAATGCGACTTCTCGTTCGCCATTCCCGGCCTGGCGCGCTTCCGCGTCAACGCCTACAACCAGGAACGCGGGGCCTCGGCGGTGCTGCGGACGATTCCGTCCAAGATCCTCAGCCTGGAAGACCTGAACGCGCCGAAAATTTTTGCCGAGTTCGCGCTCAAGCCGCGCGGGCTGGTGCTGGTGACGGGGCCGACCGGCTCCGGCAAGTCGACCACGCTGGCGGCGATGGTCAACCACCTCAACGAAAACGAATACGGCCACATCCTGACGATCGAGGATCCGATCGAGTTCGTGCACGAATCAAAGAAATGCCTGATCAACCAGCGCGAGGTGGGGCCGCACACGCTGTCGTTCAACAACGCGCTGCGTTCAGCGCTGCGGGAGGATCCGGACGCCATCCTGGTCGGCGAGCTGCGCGACCTGGAGACCATCCGGCTGGCGCT
The DNA here is from genome assembly GCF_009857655.1 of Duganella vulcania. Classification (NCBI taxonomy): domain Bacteria; kingdom Pseudomonadati; phylum Pseudomonadota; class Betaproteobacteria; order Burkholderiales; family Oxalobacteraceae; genus Duganella; species Duganella vulcania. Next base: position 28,907 of record NZ_WWCX01000004.1, on the reverse strand, counting down.
GTCGGCGGCCGAGACCGGGCACCTGGTGTTCGGCACGCTGCACACCTCGTCGGCCGCCAAGACCATCGACCGCATAGTCGACGTGTTCCCGGCCGATGAGAAGGAGATGGTGCGGGCGATGTTGTCCGAATCCTTGCAGGCGGTGATCTCGCAGACGCTGCTCAAGACCAAGGACGGCGCCGGCCGGGTGGCGGCGCACGAGATCATGGTGGCGACGCCGGCGATCCGCAACCTGATCCGCGAAGCCAAGATCGCGCAGATGTACTCGGCGATCCAGACCGGCAGCAACGTCGGCATGCAGACCCTGGACCAGAACCTGACGGACCTGGTACGGCGCAACGTCATCAGCGCCGCCACCGCCCGCAACGCCGCCAAGACGCCGGACAACTTCCCCGGCTAAAAAAATGGGGTCAAGTCTGACATTCGGACACGGGCTCAACCCTAATAATGGGGTCAAGTCTGGCATTCGGACACGAGCTCAACCGTAGGGCGGCGCCTACGGTTGGGCTCGTGTCCGAATGCCAGACTTGACCCCAAGCCCAAGGCAGAGGCTGTGTCCGAATGCCAGACTTGACCCCAAAGTTGTTAACGAAAAAGGACACATCATGGAACGCGACCAGGCATCCAAATTCATGTTCGACCTGCTGCGGCTGATGACCAGCAAGAAGGGTTCGGACCTGTTTATTACCGCCGGCTTTCCGCCCGCGATCAAGATCGATGGCAAGATGACGCCGGTATCGTCGCAGGTGCTGACTTCGGCCCACACCATGGACCTGGCCCGCTCCATCATGAACGACAAGCAGACCGCCTCCTTCGAACTGACCAAGGAAGCCAACTTCGCCATCAGCCCCGGCGATCTCGGCCGCTTCCGGGTGTCGGCGTTTGTACAGATGAGCTCGGTCGGCATGGTGCTGCGGACCATCACCAGCGAGATCCCCAAGCTCGAGGACCTCGGCCTGCCCGAGGTGCTCAAGGACGTGGTGATGTCCAAGCGCGGCCTGGTGATCATGGTCGGCGCCACCGGCTCGGGCAAGTCGACCACGCTGGCCGCCATGGTCGGCTACCGCAACGAGAACAGCTACGGCCACATCATCACCATCGAGGATCCGGTCGAGTACGTCCACCCGCACAAGAACTGCATCATGACCCAGCGCGAGGTCGGCGTCGACACCGACGACTGGGCGGTGGCGCTGAAGAACACGCTGCGCCAGGCGCCGGACGTGATCCAGATCGGCGAGATCCGCGACCGCGAAACCATGGACCACGCGATCGCCTTCGCCGAGACCGGCCACCTGTGCCTGGCCACGCTGCACGCCAACAGCGCCAACCAGGCGCTCGACCGCATCATCAACTTCTTCCCCGAGGAACGGCGCCAGCAGTTGCTGATGGACTTGTCGCTGAACCTGAAGGGCATGATCTCGCAGCGCCTGATCCCGCGCAAGGAATCCAAGGGCCGTGCGGTGGCCATCGAGATCATGCTCAACTCGCCGCTGATCTCCGACCTGATCTTCAAGGGCGAAGTGCACGAGATCAAGGAGCTGATGAAGAAGTCGCGCGAGCTGGGCATGCAGACCTTCGACCAGTCGCTGTTCGACCTGCACGAGGCCGACATCATCAGCTACGAGGACGCGCTGCGCAACGCCGACTCCGTCAACGACCTGCGCCTGGCCATCAAGCTCGAAGGCAAGGCCGCCAAGAACCGCGACCTGTCGGCCGGCACCGAGCACCTGGGCCTCATCTAAAACCAAAGGAACACTTTGAACACACTCTACGACATCACCGCCGACAGCCTGTCCGGCGCCGCCGTCAAACTGGACCAGTACAAGGGCCAGGTCCTGCTGATCGTCAACACCGCCAGCAAGTGCGGCTTCACGCCGCAGTACCAGGGCCTGGAGGCGATCTACCAGCAGTTCAAGGACCAGGGCGCGGTGGTGCTGGGCTTCCCCTGCAACCAGTTCGGCGCGCAGGAGCCGGGCCAGGCCGACGAGATCGGCGCCTTCTGCCAAAAGAACTACGGCGTCACCTTCCCGCTGTTCGCCAAGATCGACGTCAACGGCAACAACGCCCATCCGCTGTTCACTAAACTGAAAAAGGACGCCCCCGGCATCCTCGGTACCGAGGCCATCAAATGGAACTTCACTAAGTTCCTGATCCGCAAGGACGGCAGTGTCTACAAGCGTTACGCGCCCGCCACCAAGCCCGAGGAGCTGGCCGCCGACATCGCTAAACTGCTGGCGGAATAAGACACTCCGCTGCGGCAGGACATGAAAAAGTGTAACAAGAGTGAAAACGTTTTCCAAAAAACGTGCTTTCGGTTAACTTTTCGGTAATAATGGCCGCTGGTCATTTCCAAGAATCGAATCCGTCGCCTATGTCGTTGTTTGGAAAACTACTGTCGCGCTGGATGCGGATGGGGACTTACTCCCGCTTGTTCGTCCCTATCTTCCTCATCATCGCCGTCGTGGTGGGCTTGCGATATACCTTGTTGTTCCAGTCCGAAACCGCTTACGCCAACGCCCGCTACCAGAAGGACGCCGGCGAACTGGGCGTCTACTTGCACAAGGCGCTGCTGCCAGCCCTGACCGCGCCGGACCGCGCCGCCCTCGACAACACCCTGGCCGGCGCCCTGCTGCTGGAGGCCGACCTGGTCGCGGCGCGGCTGGACTACGCCGGCGGCCACCTGGAAGCGCTGCGCAGCGCGGCGCCGCCGCCGGAATACCCGGACTGGTTCCGCAACCTCGACGGCCTGCAGCCGATCAACCGCACCGTCTACATCGGCAACGCCAGCCTGGTGCTGGCCTTCGAGCCGACGCTGCCGCTGGCCCAGGTGTGGCGCACGCTGCACCAGCAGGCCACGATCTCGCTGGTGAACATCTCCATCATCTACGCGCTGCTGGGCATCATCATCTTCGCCAACCAGCGCATGCTGCAGCGGGTGACCGAGACCACCACCCGCTTCCAGAACGGCGACCACGGCGTGCGCCTGCCGGTGCGCGGCACGCCCGAGGCACGCATGCTGGCCGTGACCTTCAACAACATGGCGCAACGCGTGCAGGCGCTGGTGCACAAGCTGCAGCAAAGCCAGCACAAACTGAGCGAGCAGCTGGCGCAGACGCTGGAGGCGCAGGCGCTGCTGCAGGTGGAGAAGGAACGCATCGAAGTCACGCTGGCCTCGATCGGCGACGCCGTCATCACCACCGATTTGAACGGCAAGATCGCCACCGTCAACGACGTCGCCGAACAGCTCACCGGCTGGTCCGAGGCATGCGCGCGCGGCATGGAGCTGCACCAGGTGTTCGTGTTGGCGAATAACTTCGGCCAGCACTCGCTGCTCAAGGCGATGGCGCAGATCTACGCCGGCGGCAACGTGGTCAAGGTCGGCAACCAGAGCCTGCGCAACCGCCTCGGCGAAATCGTCACCGTCGAATACACCGCCAACGCGATCCGCTCCGGCCGCAACGCGGTGCAGGGCTCGGTGCTGGTGTTCCGCGACGTGACCGAGCGCCGCCAGCTGATGCAGCAGATCTCCTGGCAGAGCAACCACGACATCCTGACCGGCCTGCCCAACCGCGCGGCGCTGGCCAGCCGCTTCGAGCAGGAGGTGGCGCGCGCCCGCGAAGAAGGCTACCTGCTGGCCGTGTGCCTGTTCGACCTCGATCACTTCCAGCACGTGAACCAGACCATGGGCCAGCACGTCGGCGACGAGATCCTCAAGCAGGCCGCCAGCCGCCTGCACGATTTCGCCGGCCAGCGCCACTACGCGGCGCGCCTGGGCGGCGACGAATTCGTGCTGCTGCTGCCGGAGATGAACGGCCGCGCCGCCATCGAGCAGGCGCTGGACCGCCTGATGACGGCGCTGTCGCGCGACTACGTGTGCGCGGGCAAGGCGGTCGGCATGTCGGCCAGCGCCGGCGTGGCGGTCTACACCGGCAACGAGATCAGCGCCGACAGCCTGCTGCGTCACGCCGACCAGGCGCTGTACCAGGCCAAGATCATGGGCCGCCACCGCTATCACTTCTTCGACGCCGACCTGGACGAACAGGTACGCACCCACCACAACCGCCGCACCGAGGTGCGCGCCGCGCTGCGCGCCGGCGAGCTGCGGCTCTACTACCAGCCCAAGCTGGACATGCGCAAGGGCCGCATCGTCGGCATGGAGGCGCTGCTGCGCTGGGCGCATCCGCTGCGCGGCGTGGTCGGGCCGATGGACTTCCTGCCCATCGTCGAACACAGCGACGTGATCGTCGACATCGGCGAGTGGGTGCTGCGCGAGGCCTTGCGCCAGCTGCAGTTCTGGCGCGCCTTCGACGCGCGCTGGGTCATCAGCGTCAACATCGCGGCGCGCCACTTCCAGCGCACCGATTTCGTCGCCCGCCTGAAGGGCATCCTGGCCGAGTTCCCGGACGTGCCGCCGCACATGCTGGAGCTGGAGATACTGGAGTCGTCGGCGCTGAGCGACATCGCCCACGTGCGCAGCATCATGCTCGATTGCCAGGCGCTGGGCATCAGCTTCGCGCTGGACGATTTCGGCACCGGCTATTCGTCGATGTCCTATCTGAAGCGGCTGCCGGCGGACATGCTGAAGATCGACCAGAGCTTCGTGCGCAACATGCTGGTCGACCGCGATGACCTGCACCTGGTGAGCGCCGTCATCGGCCTGGCCAAGTCCTTCGGCCTGGGCGTGATCGCCGAGGGCGTGGAGACCATCGAACACGGGGCCATGCTGATGCGCCTGGGCTGCGACCTGGTGCAGGGCTACGGCATCGCCCGGCCAATGCCGGCGGACGACGTGCTGCCATGGGTCGCCAGCTTCAACACGGCGAGCGTGTGGCAGGCGGCCGCGCAGCTGCCGCCCATCCTCAACCTGCACGGCGAGCCGGTCAACGGCGCGGCGCAGATGCCGCTATTTATTCAGGGCTGAGTCGATCAGTTCAATCCAGTGCTTGACCGGCGTGTCGGTGCCCGATTGCAGGTGCGCGGTGCAGCCGACGTTGGCCGAGACGATGTTGGTGGCGCCGGTGTCGGCCAGGTTGGCCAGCTTGCGGTCGCGCAGCTGCAGCGACAATTCCGGCTGCAGCAGCGAGTAGGTGCCCGCCGAGCCGCAGCACAGATGGCTGTCCGCGCACAGCACCACGTCGACGCCGACCGCGCGCAGCACGCCCTCCACCTTGCCGCGTATCTGCTGGCCGTGCTGCAGCGTGCATGGCGGGTGATAGGCGACGCGCTCCCCGATGCTGGCGCGGCGCGCCAGCTCTTCCTCGAATTGCGGCATCACCTCGCTCAGGTCGCGCGTGAGCTCAGCGATGCGCTGCGCCCTCCCCGCGTAGGCGCTGTCGTGCGCCAGCAGGTGGCCGTACTCCTTGACCGTGGCGCCGCAGCCGGACGCCGTCATCACAATGGCCTCCACCGCGCCGTCCTGCACGTAAGGCCACCAGGCGTCGACGTTGCGGCGCATGTCGTCCAGCGCCGCTTCCTGGTCGTTGAGGTGGTGGCGCAGCGCGCCGCAGCAGCCGGCCTTGGGAGCGACGATCAGCTGCACGCCCAGCGCGTCGAGCACGCGCGCGGTGGCGGCATTGATGTTGGGCGCCATCGCCGGCTGCGTGCAGCCTTCCAGCACCAGCATCTTGCGCGCGTGCTGGCGCGACGGCCACACGCCGGGGTTTTGCATTGCCGGGATCTTGTCCTGCATCGCGGGCGAGAGCAGCGGCCGGAATATCTGCCCCGCGCGCAGCGCCGTCTTGAACAGCGCCTTGCGCGGCAAGCCTTCCTTCAACACCAGCCGTTTCATGCGCTCGGCGAACGGGCGCTGCACGCGCTCCTCCACCACCTTGCGGCCGATGTCGATCAGGCGGCCGTACTTGACGCCGGACGGACAGGTGGTTTCGCAATTGCGGCAGGTCAGGCAGCGGTCCAGGTGGGTCTGGGTCTTGGCTGTCACCGGCGCACCTTCCAGCACTTGCTTGATCAGGTAGATGCGGCCGCGCGGGCCATCCAGCTCATCGCCCAGCAGCTGGTAGGTGGGACAGGTGGCGGTGCAGAAGCCGCAGTGGACGCAGGCGCGCAGGATGGCGTCGGCCTCTTCGCCTTCGCGGGTGTGCTTGATGAAATCGGCGAGATTGGTTTGCATGGGGTTCGCTAGTACATGCGGCCGGGATTGAAGATCCCCGCCGGATCGAAGGACTGCTTGAGCCGTTCGTGGATCTTCGCCACGGCCGGCGCCAAAGGATGGAACACGCCGACGCTCTTGTCGCCGCCGCGGAACAGCGTGGCGTGGCCGCCGGCCGCCGCCACCGTGCGGCGGATACTGGCCGCTTGCTCCGCGTCGGTGGACTCCACCTTGAGCCAGCGCTGCGCCCCGCCCCACTCGATCAGCTGTTCGCCGCGCAGGATGATGGCGCTGGCCGCCGGCGGCACCGACAGCCGCCACAAGGCGCCGCCGTTGAAATGGCTGTGCGTCTGGTCGCGCAGCGAGGTCCAGAACGCCGCGTCGTCCGGCAGCGGCGCGCCGCCCAGTTTGCGCTGCGCCGCTTCCACCGCCGCCTCGGCGCCGGACAGCCGCAGCGTCAGCACGCCCTGGTGCCAGCAGCTGGCCGATATCGGCAATGGCTGTCCGGCCCATTCGTTCAGGTGGCGCAGCGCGTCGATCTCGCTCATCTCGAAGCGCAGGCTGGCCTCGCGCAGCGGCACCGGCAGCACCTTGAGCGACACCTCCAGTATCAGTCCCAGCGTGCCGAGCGAACCAGCCAGCAGGCGCGAGACATCGTAGCCCGCCACGTTCTTCATCACCTGGCCGCCGAAGCGCAGCGCCTCGCCGTGGCCGTCCATCAGCACCGCGCCGAGCACGAAATCGCGCACCGCGCCGGCGCTGGCCCTGCGCGGGCCGGACAAGGCGCTGGCCACCACGCCGCCGATGGTCGACGCGGCGCCGTGGCGCGGTGGCTCGAACGCCAGCATCTGATGGTGCTGGGCCAGCAGCGCCTCGATCTCCGCCAGCGGCGTGCCGCAGCGGGCGGTGATCACCAATTCGGTCGGTTCGTAGGAGACCACGCCGGAGTAGGCGCGCGTGTCGAGCACCTCGCCGTCCAGCGACTGGCCATACCAGTCCTTGGTGCCGCCGCCGCGCAGGCGCAGCGGCGTGCCTGCGTCCGTGGCGACGCGTATGCGTTCGCTGAACTGCGCGGCGATATGGGAATACGATACGTTCGTCATGTCGCTCCGTTCAAAAACGCGGCAGATGGGAGAACGGCAGCATGCCGCCGCTGACGCGCATCTTGCCGAATTCGGCGCAGCGGTTCAGCGTGGGAATGGCCTTGTCGGGATTGAGCAGGCCGGCCGGATCGAAGGCGCGCTTGACCGAGAAGAAGGCATCCAGCTCCGCCGGCGCGAACTGCGCGCACATCGAATTGATCTTCTCGATGCCGACGCCATGCTCGCCGGTGATGGTGCCGCCCACTTCCACGCACAGCGCCAGGATCTCGGCGCCGAAGGCTTCGGCGCGCTCGAATTCGTCGGGGATGTTGGCGTTGAACAGGATCAGCGGATGCAGGTTGCCGTCGCCGGCGTGGAACACGTTGGCGCAGCGCAGGCCGTACTTAACCTCCATCTGCGCGATCCCCTCCAGCACCTGGCCCAGGCGCTTGCGCGGGATGGTGCCGTCCATGCAGTAGTAGTCCGGCGAGATGCGGCCCGCCGCAGGGAAGGCGTTCTTGCGGCCGGACCAGAACTTCAACCGCTCCGCCTCCGACTGCGACACCGCGATGGCGCTGGCGCCGGCCGTGTTCAGCACCGCCGACATGCGCGCGATTTCCTCCTCCACTTCCTCGACGGTGCCGTCGGCCTCGCACAGCAGGATGGCGGCGGCCTCGGTATCGTAGCCCGCCTTGACGAAAGGTTCGACCATGCGCGACGAGGTCTGGTCCATCATCTCCAGCCCGGCCGGGATGATGCCGGCCGCGATCAGCGCCGCCACCGCATGGCAGCCCGCCGTCACTTCGTTGAACGAGGCCATGATCACGCGCGCGGTGGCCGGCTTGGGCACCAGCTTGACCGTCACCTCGGTGACGATGCCCAGCATGCCCTCGGAGCCGATGAACACCGACAGCAGGTCCAGGCCCGGCGCGTCGAGCGACTCGCCGCCCAGTTCCACCACGTCGCCGTCCATGGTCACCATGCGCACGCGCAGCACGTTGTGCACCGTCAGGCCGTATTTGAGGCAGTGCACGCCGCCGGAGTTCTCGGCCACGTTGCCGCCGATGGTGCAGGCGATCTGCGACGACGGATCGGGCGCGTAGTACAGGCCATGCTGCGCCGCCGCCTCCGAGATCGCCAGGTTGCGCACGCCCGGCTGCACCACGGCGGTCCGCGAGTAGGCGTCCATGCGCACGATACGGTTCAGGCGCGCGGTCGACAGCACCACGCCGTCGGCGATCGGCATCGCCCCGCCGGACAGGCCGGTGCCGGCGCCGCGCGGCACGATGGGCACGTTCAGCTCACGGCACACCCGCAGCACGGCGGCGACCTGCTCCTCGCTGTCGGGCAGCACGACAATCATCGGCAGCTGGCGGTAGGCGGCCAGGCCGTCGCATTCATAGGGCCGGGTGTCTTCCGGCTCGGACATGACGGCGCGGGCCGGCAACGCCTGCTGCAAGGCTGCGGCGACCTGTGCGCGGCGGGCGGCGATATCGGCCGGTGTGGATGACGTGGATGTGGCAGTGTTCATGGAGCGGGCACCTGGAAGCACATGGTTATGCATCGATTGTAAGCACAAACGCCGTGCAAGGCGAAATACCCGATTAAACTGTTGTATTCTTCCGGGCGCGACTCATCCACTTTTAGGAATCCATATGGGCAATCGACTCTCCAAAATCGCCACCCGCACCGGCGACGGCGGCACCACCGGCCTCGGTGACGGCAGCCGCACCGACAAGGACAGCGTGCGCATCCACTCGATCGGCGAAGTCGACGAGCTGAACTCGCACATCGGACTGCTGCTGTGCGAAGACATGCCGGCCGAGCTGCGCGAAGAGCTGGTCACCATCCAGCACGACCTGTTCGACCTGGGCGGGGAGTTGTGCATCCCCGGCTACCAGATGATCACCGAGGCGCACGTCGAGCGGCTCGACGCGCTGCTGGCCAAGTACAACGCCACCCTGCCGGCGCTGACGGAGTTCATCCTGCCGGCCGGCTCGCGCGCGGCCTCGCAGGCGCACGTGTGCCGCACCGTGTGCCGCCGCGCCGAACGCGCCATCGTCACGCTGGGCAAGGCCGAGACCATCCACGAGCATCCGCGCCAGTACGTGAACCGTTTGTCGGACTTGATGTTTGTGCTGTCGCGCGTGTTGAACCGCTACGCCGGCGGCAGCGACGTGCTGTGGCAGCACGAGCGCAAGCGCGGCTGAGGATCAACGGTCCGACTGGAACAGCAGCGCCATGCCCCTGGCCATGCTGAGGCGCGAAGCGCTGGCCGGATAGGCGCTGGACACCAGCGCCATCTGGTCGCCATCGGACAGCTTGCGGTAGAAGCTGACCATGTCGGCGGCCGCCCAGCCCGCGCGGTGCGCCAGCACCATGCCCAGTTGGTCCGCCTCGGACTCCTGCATGCTCGATAGCTTGGACAGGCGGATCTGCACCGACAGGTCGCTCTCCAGGCGCTCCATCACCACCTCCAGCGGCACCACTGGATAGCGGTTCAGGAATAGCGCTTCCGACAAGGTTTCGCGGTGATGTTCGGCCACCGCGTGGGCGATTTCGTGGCCCAGCAAGGTGGCCAGCTCGCCATCGCCGAGCGCCAGCTGGCGCACGAAGGCGCTGCCCACCAGGATTTTGCCGCCGGCCATGCAGATGGCGTCGACTTCGGCGTCGCTGGTGGTATGGAACTCCCACTCCCACCCGGCCACTTCCGGCTTGAGCGCCACGGCCGCGCGGACCAGCCCCGCGCCGATGGATTGCAGCCGCGCCAGCAGCACGCGGTCGTCATCGAGCCGGCCGTCAGCCGCCAGGCCGACCACGCGCTCGATATAGCGGTCCTCCGCCGTGCTGGCCACTTCCTCGGCGCTGAAGCGCATATCCTGCGCCCTGCCCGATTCCGGCACCTGCGCGCCCGCCATGCCGCAGGCGAACAAAAAACCAGAGAAAAAGCAGGCGGCATGCATGGCGATATAAACCGAATAAACTGTTTATACCAAGATAGGATGCGTCCTCTCGATAGGCAAGAAAAAAGCCGCCCGAAGGCGGCTTTGAGCATAACAGCAACGGTCTTTAGCCGTTGTTGACCACCAGGCGCGGCTCGGCGGCGGCGTGGCGTTGCTTGATCGACGCGGTGATGCCGGCGCCGTCCAGGCCCACGCTGGCAAGCAGCTTGGCCGGGTCGCCGTGGTCGATGAACTTGTCCGGCAGGCCGAGCATCTGCAGCGGCTTGACGATGCCTTCGGCGGCCAGCGCTTCAGCCACGGCGGCGCCCGCGCCGCCCATGATGCAACCCTCTTCCACCGTCACCAGGTAATCGTGGCTGGCGGCCATCTGCTTGACCAGTTCAACGTCCAGCGGCTTGACGAAGCGCATGTTGACGACCGTGGCGTCCAGTGCCTCGCCGGCGGCCATCGCCGGCGCCACCATCGAGCCGAAGGCCAGGATGGCAATCTTCTGGCCCTGGCGCTTGATCTCTCCCTTGCCGATTTCGATCGCCGTCAGTTCCGGCTTGACCGCCACGCCGGCGCCGGCGCCGCGCGGATAGCGGATCGCCGCCGGCCCGTTGTAGCGGTAGCCGGTGGTGAGCATCTGGCGGCATTCGTTTTCGTCCGAGGCGGCCATGATCACCATGTTCGGGATGCAGCGCAGGTAGGCCATGTCGTAGTTGCCGGCGTGGGTGGCGCCGTCCGCGCCCACCAGGCCCGCGCGGTCCAGCGCGAAGGTCACGTCCAGGTTTTGCAGCGCCACGTCGTGGATCAATTGATCGTAGCCGCGCTGCAGGAAGGTGGAGTAGATCGCCACCACCGGCTTGAGGCCTTCGCAGGCCAGGCCGGCGCCGAAGGTCACGGCGTGCTGCTCGGCGATGCCGACGTCGAAGTAACGGTCAGGGAACTGCTGCTCGAAGCGCACCATGCCCGAGCCTTCTCGCATGGCCGGGGTGATGCCGACCAGCTTCTTGTCGGCGGCGGCCATGTCGCACAGCCAGTTGCCGAACACCTCGGTGTAGCTCATCTTGCCCGGCGCGGCGGCCGGCTTGATGCCTTCGGCCGGGTTGAACTTGCCGGGGCCGTGGTACAGCACCGGGTCGGCCTCGGCCAGCTTGTAGCCCTGGCCCTTCCTGGTGACCACGTGCAGGAACTGCGGACCCTTGAGGTGCTTGATGTTCTGCAGCGTCGGCACCAGCGATTCGAGGTCGTGGCCGTCGATCGGGCCGATGTAGTTGAAGCCGAACTCCTCGAACATCGTGGCGGGCACCACCATGCCCTTGGCGTGTTCTTCCAGCCGCTTGGCCAGCTCCAGCACGGGGCCGGGCAGCACGGACTTGCCGACGTTCTTGGCGGCGGCGTAGAACTGGCCCGACATCAGGCGCGCCAGGTAGCGGTTCAGCGCGCCCACCGGCGGCGAGATCGACATGTCGTTGTCGTTCAGGATCACCAGCAGGTTCAGGTCTTCCTGCACGCCGGCGTTGTTGAGCGCCTCGAAGGCCATGCCGGCGGTCATCGAGCCGTCGCCGATGACGGCGATGGCGTGGCGCTGCTCGCCCTTGATCTTGGCCGCCTGCGCCATGCCCAGCGCGGCCGAGATCGACGTCGACGAGTGCGCCGTGCCGAAGGTGTCGTATTCGCTTTCGTCGCGCTTGGGGAAGCCGGAGATGCCGTTCAGCTGGCGCAGCGTGTTCATGCGATCGCGGCGGCCGGTGAGGATCTTGTGCGAGTAGGTCTGGTGGCCCACGTCCCAGACGATGCGGTCGTGCGGCGTGTTGAACACGTAGTGCAGCGCCACGGTCAGCTCGACCGTGCCGAGGTTGGACGACAGGTGGCCGCCGGTCTTCGAGACCGAATCCAGCAGGTAGCTGCGCAGTTCATGCGCGAGCGGCGTCAGTTGGGTGCGCGACAGCTTACGCACGTCCGCCGGTGAATCTATGTTTTCGAGCAATTTCATTTATGCCTTCCGCTGCACGATCAAATCCGCGAGTTCGCGTAACCGCAGAGCTTTTTCTCCGAACGGCGCGAGCGCTGCGTGCGCGTCGAGCCGCAATGTTTCCGCCAGCGCGCGCGATGGCTCCAGACCCAGGATGGACACATAGGTCGGCTTGTTGTCGGCGGCGTCCTTGCCGGCCGTCTTGCCCAGCGTGGCCGAATCGGCCGTGGCGTCGAGCACGTCGTCCACCACCTGGAAAGCCAGGCCGATGGCGCGCGCGTAGGTGTTGAGCGCCTGCAGCTCGGCCGCGTCGAGCTCCTTGCCGGCCAGCGCGCCCAGCACCACGGCGGCGCGCAGCAACGCGCCGGTTTTGAGCTGGTGCATCTGCTCCAGCTGGGCCAAGGTCAGGCTCAGGCCCACGCTGTCGAGATCGATCGCCTGGCCGCCGCACATGCCGGCCGAGCCGGACGCGTGCGCCAGCAGGCGCAGCATCGCCACCTGGCGCGCCGGCGGAATGCTGTCCGCTTCGGCCAGCACCAGGAAGGCCTGCGATTGCAGCGCGTCGCCCACCAGCAGCGCGGTCGCCTCGTCGTAGGCCACGTGCACCGTCGGCTTGCCGCGGCGCAGTTCATCGTCGTCCATGCACGGCATGTCGTCGTGCACCAGCGAGTAGGCGTGGATCATTTCCACGGCGGCGGCGGCGCGGCTCAGGATGGCCGCGTCGGCGCCGAACAATGCGCCGGCCGCGTACACCAGCAGCGGACGCACGCGCTTGCCGCCACCCAGCAGCGCATAGCGCATGGCCGCGTGCAGCTTGGTGGGGATCGTCGTGGCGGGGGGCAGGAAACCGGATAAATCGTTTTCCGATGCCGCCTGCACGGTCTTCATCCAGTCGTCGAAGGCGCCGTTCATAGTTCGCCCTCGCCGGCTTCCGCGAACGGCTTGAGCATGTCGCCTTCCAGCACCTTGACCTGGGACTCCACTTTCTCCAGCTGGACGGCGCAGAACTTCACCAGCTCCGAGCCGCGCGCGTAGGCGGCCACCGAGGCTTCCAGCGGCAGCTGTCCTGCCTCCATTTGTGCAACCAGCTGCGCCAGTTCCGCCATCGCTTCTTCGAACGAGGCGGGGGCGGTGGTCGCGTCGGCGGTTAATTTCTTAGACATAGTCACTCAGGTAAAAACACGTGCCAGCGCAGTGTAGCCCGTTATTTTAGAACAAACCACCTTATCCGGTGGAACTATAGCGGCCCGGCCGACGGCGGAAACCATGGATTTTATCGCAATCGTCCCCATATCCCGCACAATCATGTAATTTTCACCATGATTTGCGCGAAAAACGAGCACATCCGCTCGTCTGGCCGGGGTGAAACACGGTATAATCGCCGGTTCTGTCCGAAATACCATTTTCAACAACTTTGAATTCAGGTCTTTACGGATTCTGTCTCTCTTTGGTTTGATGTACATATTAAGGGGGGTTGGGATGTCCGATCTGGCTACCCACGCCAAGCTGGCGCGCTCAAACGCGCAACTTCCGGTTGACGTCTATTTTGACGAAGCGCTGTTGCAGCGCGAAATGCAGCAATTATTCCAGGCTGGCCCGCGCTATATCGGGCATGAGCTGATGGTGCCGAACGTCGGCGACTTCGCGACCCTCGTCTCTGAAGACGAAGGGCGTATGCTGGTGCGCAACGCCAATGGGCTGGAGGTGCTCTCCAACGTCTGCCGCCACCGCCAGGCGCTGATGTTCAATGGGCGCGGCAACGCCAACAACATTGTTTGTCCGCTGCACCGCTGGACCTACGACCTCAAGGGCGAGTTGATCGGTGCGCCGCACTTCCCGGAAACGCCTTGCCTGAACCTGCCCAAGACCAAGCTGCAAAGCTGGAACGGCCTGCTGTTCGAGCAGAACGGCTACGACGTCATGGACAAGCTCAAGGAGCTGTCGGTGACCAAGGACCTGGATTTCTCCGGCTATATGTTCGACCACGTCGAGGTGCATAACTGCGACTACAACTGGAAGACTTTCATTGAAGTCTATCTGGAGGACTATCACGTCGAGCCCTTCCACCCGGGCCTGGGCGGCTTCGTCAGCTGCGACGACCTGCGCTGGGAATTCGGCCGCGACTACAGCGTGCAGACCGTCGGCGTGAACAAGGGCTTGCGCAAGTCCGGCTCCGAGATCTACAAGCGCTGGCAGGAGCAGGTGCTCAAGTTCCGCGGCGGCGAACCGCCACCGTACGGCGCGATCTGGCTGACGCTGTATCCGAACATCATGGTCGAGTGGTATCCGCATGTGCTGATCGTCTCGACCCTGTGGCCCGACGGCCCGCAGCGCACCAAGAACGTGGTGGAGTTCTACTACCCCGAGGAGATCGTGCTGTTCGAGCGCGAGTTCATCGAGGCCGAACGCGCCGCCTACATGGAAACCTGCGTCGAGGACGACGAGATCGGCCAGCGCATGGACGCCGGCCGCAAGGCGCTGATGAAGCGCGGCACCACCGATGCCGGTCCCTACCAGTCGCCGATGGAAGACGGCATGCAGCACTTCCACGAGTGGTACCGGGCCAATATCGATCTCTAGGAAGCCGATGCAGTCACTTTGGATGTTGTTCGCCAGTTTCATGTTCGCCGCGATGGGGGTGTGCGTGAAGCTGGCCTCGGAGCAGTTCTCCACATCCGAAATCGTCATGTACCGCGGCGTGGTTGGCGTGGTCGTGCTGTTCATCGCCATCAAGCTGCAAGGCGGCAGATTCACCACCAGCATGCCCGGCGCCCACCTGTGGCGCGGGCTGGTCGGCGTGGTGTCGCTGTGGCTGTGGTTCTACGCCATTGCCAAGCTGCCGCTGGCCACCGCCATGACCCTCAACTACATGGCGCCAATCTGGATCGCCGTGTGGCTGTTCGCGCTCGGCTGGTGGCATGCCAAAAACCAGGTCAAGTGGCCGCTGCTGGCGGCGGTTGGCATGAGCTTTGTCGGCGTCACGCTGCTGTTGCAGCCGGCCTTCCATTCCAATCAACTGACGCCGGCGCTGATCGCGCTCACTTCCAGCGTGCTGTCGGCCATGGCCTACCTGCAGGTGCGCAAGCTGGGGCTGGCGGGCGAACCCGAGAACCGCGTGGTGTTCTACTTCGCGATCATGAACCTGGTGGCCGGCATCGCCGGCAATTATGCGCAGGCCGGCGGACAGGGCGTCGTTTGGCATCCGATCACCAGTTGGCACGGTGGCTTGCTGTTGCTGGGCATCGGCATCTGCGCCACCAGCGCGCAGATCGCCATGACGCGCGCCTATCGCCTGGGGCAGACGCTGGTGGTGGCCAATCTGCAGTACACCGGCATCGTGTTTTCCAGTATCTGGGGCGTGTTCGTGTTTGGCGACGTGTTCAGCTGGCACAGCTGGGCGGGCATAGTCGTGATCCTGGTGTCCGGTGTGGCCACAACGTTTTACAATACGCGTAACACCGAGCGCGGTAAGGCGATAGCCAATACCGATCCGATAGCCAGCGAAGTCTAAGGAAACCCGGAACATGCACACCACTCTGATCAGCGCCACCGACCTTTCCCAGCATTTGACCGACGACAATTGGGTGATACTCGATTGCCGCCATGACCTGATGAATCCAAGCGCGGGCCGCGACGGCTTCGCCATCGGCCATATCCAGAACGCGCAGTTCGCCAACATCGATACCGATTTGTCGGGCGCCAAGGTGGGCGCGGATGACAAGTTCCGTGGCCGTCATCCGCTGCCGGAGCGCGCGGCGCTGATCGAGACGCTGCGCGGCTGGGGCATCAACGACGATACGCAGGTGGTGGCGTATGACGCGCACGGCGGCATGTTCGCGGCGCGCCTGTGGTGGCTGCTGCGCTGGGTGGGTCATCCGGCGGTGGCGGTGCTGGACGGCGGCCTGGCCGCCTGGCAGGCGCAGGGTTTGCCGATGGTGACGCAGGTCACCACGCGCGCACGCGGCGCGATCAGCGAGCGGGCGTCGCTGGTGCCGACGGTGTCGGTGGAGGATGTGGTGGCCAACCTGGCCACACAGGCGCGCACCGTGGTCGATGCCCGCGCGGCCGACCGTTATCGCGGCGAGAACGAGACCATCGATCCGGTGGGCGGCCATATTCCCGGCGCCAAGAACCGCTTCTTCAAGGACAACCTGAACGCCGACGGCCGCTTCAAGGGCGCCGCGCAGTTGCGGGAAGAGTTTGCGCCGTTGTTCGCCAGCCCACCGCAGGCGATCATGCAATGCGGCTCGGGCGTGACGGCCTGCCATAACCTGCTGGCACTGGAAGTGGCCGGCCTGCCCGGCGCCGCGCTCTACCCCGGCTCCTGGAGCGAATGGTGCGCCGATCCGGCCCGGCCGGTGGCGACTGGCGCTTAAGCAGCGCATGCCAGCTTAGTCTGGCTTACGCTTGGGCTTGGCGTAGGCCGCCAGAATACGCCGGGCCTCCGCCATCACCTCTTCATGCGGTATTGTGCGACCTGCCGCAATATCCGCATCAGCGTCCAAGCTAGCTTGGACGCTTTCTTCAATATCTTGAAAGCCATAGCGATAGACCGCAGGCCAAAGCTCTTCCGCAGTCAACCCCGCAAGAACGGCAAGCTTATCAAGGCGAACGCGATCCTGCGCGGTGAGCGCGGCGAATGCTTCAGCTTGCTTATTGGATTTGCTTACCATGACCGTCACGATACTCGCGGCGCCGCCGGCCGGCGCTTACGACTTACGTGTTTGGCGCGCCCAGCGCGTCACTCTGACTTCGTCGTTGGCCACATAATACTCAATAACGTGACCCGTCCTGGGTATCGGGAATCGCCTTCGCCCCAGCCGACTCACCGGCGTCCCCATCCCCGGTTGCAATGCGATCATATCGAGTGCTTTTTCGACCCGTTCGGCCACGAGGTCCGCCGCGCGGCGGTCCTGTTCGGCGATATAGACGATCGACCGGGAATAAGCTTTTCGCGCACTGGGTAGCCAGCGCACCCGAAGACTACCCGATCCGGCGTTTCCGCTTGCCATGAATGGCGATCAGCTGACGTGCTTCCGCCATAACTTCGGCGTTATCGATACCGGCGTTGTGTTTAAAGTACTCGTCGGCTTCCAGGTCCGCCAGTATCCCTTCCTCAACATCGTCAAACCCGTAGCGCCAGACGTCCGGCCAAAGCTGTTCCGGACTCAGTTGAGCAAGCGCAGCCAACCGTTCAAGGCGAGCGCGATCCTCCGCGGTGAGCGCGGCGAATGCTTCGGCTTGCTTATTGGGTTTGCTGTCCATCCCGCCATGATACTCCCGGCGCCGCATGGTGCAAGGCGCGCCGGGTTGAGCGGGCTCAGTGGCCGTGGGTCAGGAACAGGACGATGATGACGCCCAGCGCGATCAGCAGCACTTGCGGGATGGTCTCGCGCAGCGTGGCGCGGCGTTGCATCTGCGGCATCAGGTCGCTGACGGCGATGTAGATGAAGCCCGACGACGCGAATACCAGTACATACGGGATCAGGCTGCTGGCGCGGTCCAGCGTGTAGTAGCCCAGCAGGCCGCCGGCGATCGACAACAGGCTGCACAGCAAGTTGTAGACATAGGCCCGCGTGCGCGTGAAGCCGGCGTTGAGCAGCACGATGAAGTCGCCGATCTCCTGCGGAATCTCGTGCGCGATGATGGCCAGCCCCGTCACCAGCCCCAGCTCGGGATTGGCCAGGAACGCCGCCGCGATCAGGATGCCGTCGGTGAAGTTGTGCATGCCGTCGCCGACCAGGATCATCCAGCCGGCCTTGCCCGCCTCGCGCTTGTCGTGGCCATGGTGATGGTGGTGGCCGTCGCCCTCGTGGTGGTGGGAGTGGCGCAGGATCGCCATCTTCTCCAGCAGGAAGAAGGCCAGCAGTCCGCCCAGCAGCGTGCCAAACAGGCTGCGCGCGCTGGCCTGCGATTCGAACGCTTCGGGCAAGGCGTGCAGCAGGGAGGTCGACAGCATGATGCCCACCGACAGGCTGACCATGCGCTCCACCACCTTCGACAGCAGCGTAAACGAGAACACCGCGGCAGCGGTGATGCTGACGACGCCGGCAAGCGTGGTGGCCAGTAGGATGGAGATGAGTACGGGATCGATGTTATAGCCTCTTGTAGCAGGGACCGTGCCGCTGCGCGCGGGCCGGGGCGTTATTTTACCGCCCAGCCCGGTTTTGTGCTCATCTTTGGCCAAAAGGCCGATAAATCAGCGCTCAGGACACGCCGTGCTGCTTGAACCACGCCAGCGCGCGGCTCCAGCCATCCTTGGCGTCCGCCTCGACGTAGCTGGGGCGGTAGTCGGCGTTGAAGGCGTGGCCGGAGTTCGGGTAGACCACGAAGGTCGACTTGTTCGCCCCCTTGGCCAGCGCCGCCTTCATGGCCGCGATCGAGTCCTGGGTGATGCCCGTGTCCTTCAGGCCGTACAGGCCCAGCACCGGCACCGTCAGAGATCCAGCGATATCAATTGGGTGCCTGGGCGTCACCGGATTGCTCTCGCCAACCAGGCGGCCATACCAGGCCACGCCGGCCTTGATGCCCGGGTTGTGCGCGGCGTACAGCCAGGTGATGCGCCCGCCCCAGCAGAAGCCGGTGATGCCGATCTTGTCGGCGTTGCCGCCGTTGGCCTTGGCCCAGGCCACGGTCGCGTCCAGGTCGGCCATCACTTGCGCGTCCGGCGTCTTGGAGATGATGTCGCGTTGCAGCTCGGCGATCGAGGCGGCCTTTTGCGGGTCGCCCTGGCGCACGAACAGCTCCGGTGCCAGCGCCATGTAGCCCTGCTTGGCGAAGCGGCGGGCGACGTCGGCGATGTGCTCGTGCACGCCGAAGATTTCCGATACCACCAGGATCACCGGCAAGTTGGTCTTGCCTTCGGGCTGGGCGCGGTACACCGGCACCTGCACGCCGTCCACCGTCAGGGTGATGGTGCCGGCGGTCAGGCCGGCGGTGTCGGTCTTGATGACGTTCTGCGCCACCACCGGCATGGCGGCGGCCGCGAAGCCCGTGCCCAGCGCCACCTTCAGGAAGTCGCGGCGGTCGACGCCGTCCGACAGACTGGTCTTGGTCAGCAAACTCTCTGCATCCTGCCTCAAATCATCCATGCGATTCCTCCGATAGTAGAAAGAACCGTCATTCCCGCGCAGGCGGGAATGACGGCATTAGTGTGCCTCGTCCCAATTCTTCCCCACGCCGACTTCGGCGATCAGCGGAACCTTCAGCTCCGCCACGCCGGCCATCAGCTTCGGCAGCATTTCCTTGACCAGCGCCAGTTCGGCGTCCGGCACTTCCAGCACCAGTTCATCGTGCACCTGCATGATCATCTTGGTTTGCAGCTTATCCTTTTCCAGCCAGTCCTGCACCGCCACCATGGCCAGCTTGATCAGGTCGGCCGCCGTGCCCTGCATCGGCGCGTTGATCGCGGCGCGTTCGGCGCCCTGGCGGCGCGGGCCGTTCGGGGAATTGATCTCGGGCAGCCACAGGCGGCGGCCGAACACGGTCTCGACGTAGCCGCGCGCCTTGGCCTGCAGGCGCGTGTCGTCCATGTACTGCTTGACGCCCGAGAAACGCGCGAAGTAGCGGTCGATATAGCTTTGCGCCGCGCCGCGCTCGATGCCCAGGTTAGAAGCCAGGCCGAAGGCGCTCATGCCGTAGATCAGGCCGAAGTTGATCACCTTGGCGTAACGGCGCTGTTCGCTGCTGACTTCCTCCGGCGGCACGCCGAAGATCTCGGCGGCGGTGGCGCGGTGGATGTCCACGCCTTCGGCGAACGCGCGCAGCATGTTCTCGTCCTCCGAGATGTGCGCCATGATGCGCAGCTCGATCTGCGAATAGTCGGCCGAGACGATGTGGCTGCCCGGCGGCGCGATGAACGCTTCGCGGATGCGGCGGCCTTCCTTGGTGCGGATCGGGATGTTCTGCAGGTTGGGATCGTTGGAGGCCAGGCGGCCCGTCACCGCCACCGCCTGCGCGTAGTTGGTGTGGACGCGGCCGGTGTCCGGGTTGATCCCTTTCGGCAGCTTGTCGGTGTAGGTCGACTTCAGCTTGGACAGGCTGCGGTATTCCAGCAGCACTTTCGGCAGCGGATAGTCCTCGGCCAGCTTCTGCAGCACTTCCTCGTCGGTGGACGGGGCGCCGCTCGGGGTCTTCTTCACCACCGGCAGCTTGAGCTTCTCGAAGAAGATCTCGCCGATCTGCTTCGGCGAGCCGAGGTTGAACGGCTGCTCGGCCAGCTCGTGCGCCTTGGCTTCCAGCTCGGCGATGCGCGCGCCCAGCTCGGCCGACTGGATGTTGAGCAGCTCGGCGTCGATGTGCACGCCGTTGCGCTCGATCTTTTGCAACACGACGGCGGTCGGCAGCTCGATGTTGCGGTAGATGAAGTTCAGCTTGGCGTCGTTCTCCACCTCGCCGATCATGGCCTGGTGCAGGCGCAGCGTGATGTCGGCGTCCTCCGCCGCGTATTCGGTGGCGCGGCCGATCTCCACCTTGTCGAAGGTGATCATGCTGGCGCCCTTGCCGCACACGTCCACGAACGGAATGGTGGTGTGGTTCAGGTGGCGCAGCGCCAGGCTGTCCATGTCGTGCGTGCGGTGCGATTCGAAGACGTACGATTCAAGCAGCGTGTCGTGCTCGATGCCTTGCAGCTGCACGCCGTGGTTGGCGAAGATGTGGCTGTCGTACTTCAGGTTCTGGCCGACCTTGAGCTTGGTGGCGTCTTCCAGCCACGGCTTCAGCCTGGCCAGCACATGCTCGCGCGACAGCTGCCCGGGCACGCCCGGGTAGCTGTGCGCCACCGGAATGTAGCAGGCCACGCCAGGCTCCACCGACAGCGAGATGCCGACCATCTGGGCCGTCATCGGCTCCAGCGACGTGGTTTCGGTGTCGACCGCGGTCAGCTTGGCGGCGTCGATCAGGGCGATCCATTTGTCCAGCTGTTCGTCGGTCAGCACGGTTTCGTAGTTGGTGCTGAGCTTGGGCGCTTCGCCGAACATATCCATGTTGGCGGAGACGGCGCCACCGGCCGCCGGTTCAGCGGCGGCGGCAGCGGCCTTGCCTGGCGCGCCGACCGGGGCCGACGGCGTGCCCAGCTCGCGCAGCAGCGTCTTGAAGCCGTACTTGCCGAAGAAGGCCAGCAGCGTTTCCTTGTCCTCGGCGCGCGCCACCAGCGATTCGCTGATCGTCGCCATGTGCGCGGACAGGTCGCAGTCCAGCTTGACTGTGATCAGTTCGCGGCCCTTCGGCAGCCATTCCAGCGCGCTGCGCAGGTTCTCGCCGACCGCACCGGTGATGTTTGCCGCGTTGGCGATCACGCCATCCAGCGAGTCGTAGGCGGTCAGCCACTTGAGCGCGGTCTTCGGGCCGCACTTGTTCACGCCCGGCACGTTGTCGACCGTGTCGCCGATCAAGGTCAGGTAGTCGATGATGCGGTTGGGCGGCACGCCGAACTTGGCCAGCACGCCCGCCTCGTCCATTTTCTCGTTGGTCATGGTGTTGATCAGCATGACCTTGTCGTTGACCAGCTGGGCCAGGTCCTTGTCGCCGGTGGACACCACCACGTTCATGCCGGCCTGCGCGGCCTGCACCGACAGCGTGCCGATGACGTCGTCCGCCTCCACGCCCTCGACCATCAGGATGGGCCAGCCCATGGCCTTGACCGCCTCGTGGATGGGCTCGATCTGCAGGCGCAGGTCGTCCGGCATCGAGGCGCGCGTGGCCTTGTACTCGGGATACATATCGTCGCGGAAGGTCTTGCCCTTGGCGTCGAACACGCAGGCGATGTAGGCGGCCGGATAATCGGCGCGCAAGCGGCGCAGCATGTTGACCATGCCGTGCATGGCGCCGGTCGGATAGCCGTCCGGGCTGCGCAGGTCGGGCAGCGCGTGGAAGGCGCGGTAGAGGTAACTGGAACCGTCAACTAACAGCAGGGTATTTTGCATAGACACTAGATATGAGTGAGGGCGCCGCGCAACAATGGCGGCAAGGCCACGAATGGCGCATTATCGCAGGTTTTGGCCCGGTCTCGCCCGCCCGCAGGGTCTTTTCAAATTAACAATACCCCAACGGCGCAGTGCGGAAATCGGCTTTTAAAAACAGCGAAGCGTGTCTGTTTGTTACAATGGATCATACATAACATCTCTAAGGCGAATCATCATGACGCGCACCTCTACCCTCTGGCCTGCTCTCCTCCTGACGCTCAGCGCCCACACGGCGTTTGCCCAGTCGACTCCTAGCCAGGCGCCGCCAAAACTGGAAAAAATAGAGGAAGTGGCGGACGATCCGATCACGGTGACGGCCAAGCCGGCGCCGGAACACAAGATCACCGAAAAACGCGACAACAGCGGCCAAGTGGTGGAAGCGACCGTCAAAAGCGGTCCAAGCACCTACACGCTGAAGCCGAACCGCCCGGCCGGCACCGCCCTACCCGGCGATGCGATGGGGGGCGCCAACCGCGGCCCGCAATGGACCGTGATGGAATTCGACATCGGCAAGAAAAAGAAAAAAACCACGGAAGAAGACGGCTCGACGGACACCACCGCGCCTCCCGCCGTGAAATAACGCGCGCGCCCGCCCTGCGCGGGCGTCCCCCGGCGCCCGCCCCGACGGCGGCGCCGCTCACCGAACCTCATCAAGTTTTCTCATGGCAGTGTTTACCCCGGTCAGCCTGGATGACCTTACCCCGTGGATCAAGCAGTTTCCCCTCGGCCAGCCATTGGCGCTCAAAGGCATCGCCAGCGGCATTGAAAACAGCAACTTCTTCCTGACGACGGAGCGAGGCGAGTTCGTGCTGACGATCTTCGAGATTCTGTCCTTCGAACAGTTGCCGTTCTACCTCAAGCTGATGCACCACCTGGCCGACCGCGGCGTGCTGGTGCCGGCGCCAATCGCCAACGACCAGGGCGAGCTGATCGTCGCCCTGCAAGGCAAGCCGGCATCCATCGTCACCAAGCTCGAAGGCAAGTCGCAGATGGATCCGCAGCCGGTGCATTGCGCCGCCGTCGGCGCCATGCTGGCGCGCATGCATCTGGCGGCCGCCGACTATCCGCTGGTCCAGCCCAATCTACGCGGCCTGGACTGGTGGAACGAGACCACGCCGCACGTGCTGCCTTTCCTGGACGACAGCTGCGCCCACCTGCTGCGCGCCGAGATGCACTTCCAGGAAGCGTTCGCCGTGTGCGACACCTACCGCCAGCTGCAACGCGGCCCGGTGCATGCCGACCTGTTCCGCAACAACGTCATGTTCGACGGCGAGCGCCTGACCGGCTTCTTCGACTTCTACTTCGCCGGCTGCGACACCTGGCTGTTCGACATGGCGGTCACGGTCAACGACTGGTGCATCGATCTCGACACCGGTGCGCTGGACACCGCCCGCGTGCGCGCCATGCTGGACGCCTACCACGCCGTGCGCCCGTTCACCGACGCCGAGCAGACCGCCTGGCAGCCGATGCTGCGGGCGGCGGCGCTGCGCTTCTGGCTGTCGCGCCTGTACGACTTCCACCAGCCGCGCGAGGCGGAGATGCTGACGCCGCACGATCCGACCCACTTCGAGCGCATCCTGCGCGAACGCATCGCCACGCCGGCGCCGGGACTGCGCGGATGAGCCGACTTCCCGCACGCACCGGCTGGCACTGGGTCAAGCAGGCTACGCAGCTGTTCCGCAAGCAGCCGGGCGCGCTGATGGCGCTGTTCTTCTGCTGCATGTTCCTGTCGCTGTTCTCGCTGGTGGTGCCCTTCCTCGGCTCGGTGGCGCCGACCTTGCTGGCGCCGATGTTCACCATCGCCCTGCTGCAAGCCTGCGCCGACGTCGACCACGACAAGCGCGCCCTGCCGAACCTGGTGTTCAGCGGCTTCCGCAAGCCGGTGCGCAAGCCGCTGCTGGGGCTGGGCGTGCTGTACCTGCTGGTGATGCTGCTCGCGCTGGCAGTGCTGAGCTGGCTGGACGACGGCGTGCTGATCAAGATGGCCACGCGCCAGATCCCGATGGACAAGGACTTACTGGAAAATTCGCGCGGGGCGCTGTTCGTCTCGTCGGGCATCTACATGCTGGGCTGGATGCTGAGCAGCCTGGCCGCGCCGCTGATCTACTGGCAGAAGATGACCCTGGCCAAGGCGCTGTTCTTCAGCGTGGTGACGGTGTGCCGCGAGTTCAAGGCTTTCCTGATGGCGGCGGTGGTGCTGTTCCTGATGTTCCAGGTCGGCGCGGCGGTGCCGGTGCTGCTGCTGGACTCGGCGCAGCTGCAGGTGATGGTGATCTTCACCATCTTCCTGATGATGGTTGTGCTGATGCACTGCACGCTGTATGCGTGCTACCGCCAGGTGTTCGGCATGCCGGCAGCCAGCGCGCCGCCGGCGCCGCCACCGGCGGCATAAAAAAAGGCGGCCATGGCCGCCTTTTTTTATGCCCGCCTCAGCGGCCCAGCCGCTCCAGCTTGGCGATGCTCAGGTCCAGCACCTTCATGCCGTGGCTGCCGAAGTTGATCTGCGCGCGGGCGTTGTTGCCGCTGCCCTCGATGTTGACGATCACCCCCTCGCCAAACTTGCCGTGCGCGACAGACTCGCCGATGCGCCAGCCGGAACCCGGCGACTTCTGCGCGATCTTCTGCGCGATCGCGTTGTCCGAGCCGACCAGCGGCGCCTCGTCCCAGGACGACTTCTTGTTGGCGAACCAGTGCGACTGCACCTTCGGCGACAGCCACTTCAGCGACTCCTCCGGCAACTCGTCGAAGAAGCGCGACTTCATGTTGTAGCGGGTCTGGCCGTGGAGCATGCGGGTCTGCGCAAAGCACATGTACAGGCGCTGGCGCGCGCGCGTGATCGCCACGTACATCAGGCGGCGTTCCTCTTCCACGCCGTCGTGCTCGCGCGAGCTGCTCTCGTGCGGGAACAAGCCCTCCTCCAGGCCGGTGATGAAGACGTTGTTGAACTCCAGGCCCTTGGCCGAGTGCACCGTCATCATTTGCACGGCTTCCTGGCCGGCGGTGGCCTGGTTGTCGCCGGCCTCCAGCGAGGCGTGCGACAGGAAGGCCGACAGCGGCGACATCACGGTCGGCAGCGCGGCGTCGGCGTCGAGGATCTCGAAGCCGTCCTCGTTGACGATGGGGACGCCGGCCTGGGCTTGCGCCTGCGGACCGAGGTGGGCCGGCGCGCCCTGGCCGTAACCTTCCTCGGACACGAACTGCGTGGCCGCGCTGACCATCTGCTCCAAGTTCTCGATGCGGTCGGCGCCTTCCTTCTCGGTCTGGTAGTGGGCCAGCAGGCCGGACGCCTCCAGCACCACGCGCACCAGTTCCGGCAGTGCCATTTGCTGCGTTTCAAAGCGCGCGCCCTCGATCAGCTTGACGAAGCCGCCCAGCGACGAGCCGGCCTTGCCCGCCACATAGGGCACGGCGGCGTACAGCGAAATCTGGTGCTGGTCGGCCGCCGCCTGCAGGGCTTCGATGGAACGCAGGCCGATGCCGCGCGTCGGGAAATTCACCACGCGCAGGAAGGCTGAATCGTTGTGCGGATTGTCCATCAGCTGCAGGTAGGCGATCGCGTGCTTGACCTCGGCGCGCTGGAAGTAGCGCAGGCCGCCGTACACGTGGTACGGGATGCCGGCCGAGAACAGCGCGTGCTCGATCACGCGCGACTGCGCGTTGGAGCGGTACAGCACGGCGATCTCGCTGCGGGCGGCGCCGTCCGCGATCAGGTTCTTGGTTTCCTCGATGATCCACTGCGCCTCGGCCAGGTCGGAGCTGGCCTCGTACACGCGCACCGGCTCGCCGTGGCCGGCGTCGGTGCGCAGGTTCTTGCCCAGGCGCTTGCTGTTATTGGCGATCAGCACGTTGGCGGCGTCCAGGATGTGGCCGTGGGAGCGGTAGTTCTGCTCCAGCTTGATCAAATTCTGCACCTTGAACTCGCGCTCGAAGGCGCTCATGTTGCCGACGTTGGCGCCGCGGAAGGCGTAGATGCTCTGGTCGTCGTCGCCGACCGCGAACAGCGCGCTGCCGCCGTCGCGCTCGCCGTGGCCGGCCAGCAGCTTGAGCCACTTGTATTGCAGGTCGTTGGTGTCCTGGAACTCGTCGACCAGGATGTGCTTGAAGCGCTGCTGGTAATGCTCGCGCAGCGGCTGGTTACGGCTGAGCAGCTCGTAGGTGCGCAGCAGCAGCTCGGCGAAGTCGACCACGCCTTCGCGCTGGCACTGGTCGTCGTACAGCTGGTAGAGCTCGCACTTCTTGCGCTCGTCGGCGTTGTAGGGCTCGATCTTGTCGGCGCGCAGGCCCTGGTCCTTGGCGCCGTTGATGAAGTACATCACCTCTTTGGGCGGGAACTTCTCGTCGTCGATATTGTTGGCCTTGATCAGGCGCTTGATGGCCGACAGCTGGTCCTGGCTATCGAGGATCTGGAAAGTCTGCGGCAGCGCGGCGTCGCGGTGATGGGTGCGCAGCAGGCGGTTGCACAGTCCGTGGAAGGTCCCGATCCACATGCCGCGTGTATTAATCGGCAACATGGCCGACAAGCGCGTCATCATTTCCTTGGCGGCCTTGTTGGTGAAGGTCACGGCCAGGATGCCGGACGGCGACACCTGTCCGGTCTGGATCAGCCAGGCGATGCGGGTAGTGAGGACGCGGGTTTTGCCGGAGCCGGCGCCCGCCAGGATCAGGGCGCTTTGTGCCGGCAGGGTCACGGCGGCGAGTTGTTCGTCGTTGAGGTTGTGGAGAAGATTGTGCATCCCGTGATTATACCGGCCTTGGCCCCCAACCACCTTGCACCTTGGGGTCAAGTCTGGCATTCGGACACGAGCTCTGCCGTAGCTCTGGGGTCAAGTCTGACATTCGGACACGAGCTCTTCTGTAGGCGCTGCCTACAGAAGAGCTCGTGTCCGAATGTCAGACTTGACCCCAATTTTATGCGGACGGGGCTGGCACTGCTTTGCCGGACTTGACGGCGTCCTTGATCAGCTCTTTCATGGTGCGCTCGGCTTCGCGGCTGGCCTTGGCTTGTTCGCGGCCCAGCTCGCCCATGGCCTGGCCCAGCTCAGCCATCGGCTTGCCGGCTTCCGACATTTGCTTGCTCAGCGCTTGCATCGGCGCTTGCATGGCCTGGATTTTTGCCAGTTGCGGGGCCAGGTCGCGTTGGTACTGCGCGATCTGGCTTTGCAATGGCGCCATTTCCGCTTGCAGCGCGGCCTGGCGTTCGTGGAAGCGGCGCAGCTTTTCCGGGGTCGGGTCGTCGCCCAGTTCGCGCGCGGCTTGCTCGATGCGGCGGCCGATCGCTTCCTGCTGCCGGCCGACCCGTTCGATCAGGCGCTGCTGGCGATCCATGTCCAGCTGGGCCTTGCCTTCGGTATCCCGGCCCAGCTTGTCCATCTGCCGGCCCAGCTCGTCCATGACCTTGCCTTGGGCATCCATTTTCTTGCCCTGCGCGTCCATTTTCTCGCCAATGCGGTTGGCGGGAACCCAGGCTTCGTCAGCCTTGGCGATGATGGCCGGGTCCTGGATCAGGTAGGTCTTGTCGCCATCGCGGAACCAGATGAAGTCGCCCTTGACGGCGCGGCGTGCATTGTCGATTTTGGACAGGTCCTGGTGCGCGGCCGAGACGGTGATGTTTTCCTTGTTGGCATGGACCAGCGCGTAGCCGGATCGCTGGCCGTCGCGACCTGGGGAGCTATAGCGGTCAAAGTGATAGCTTTGCACTCCGGCCGGTGGTGCAGGCGGTGCGGGGGGCGCGGCTGGCGCCGCAGGTGCGGCCAGCGCCGGCACAGGCGGTAAGGCTGGCATCGCTGGAGCAGCCGCCAGCATGCGGGGTGGCTTGGGCGGCTTGGGTGGTTTGGCAGGCGCGGCTGGTATCGTCAGCTCGGCGGCCGCGACAGGCTCGGCCGGAGCTGCCGGAGCGGCTGGCGCTGCCTCCGCGGCGGGTACAGCCTCAGCAGCCGGCGCGGCCTCAGCGGCAGGTGCGGCCTCAGCGGCGGGCGCCGGCGCTGCGGGCGCAGGGACCGGATCGACTTGGGCGACCTCGGCCATATGGCTGACCTCGCTGACCGGCGCGGCAGCATCAATAGCCGGCGCTGGCGGCGCGGCGTGGGCATAGAACACCGCGCCGGCGGCAAACAGCCCCATCAAGGGCAAGGCCATTTTCCAGCTGACCGGTTCAACATCGGGACGCAGCAGGCGTTTGATACGAGACATGAGATTTCCTCCGTGAGCCGCGTGGGCTAGTTGTGTGGTGTCGAACTGGAACCGATCCAGTTCCGACAGGGCCTTCGCCAGCCTCTGGGGCTGGCCGAGCATGTCCACCGCGAGGTCGTCGGCGATTTGTTCCCGCTCGATCCGTATCCTGCGTGACAGGGCCCAAACACTAGGGTGATAGAACAGCACGATCTCGATCGCGCTCTGAATCAGGTTGACCAGGTAGTCATGTCGTTTGACGTGCGCCAGCTCGTGCGCCAGCAGCGCTTCGAGCAGGTCGGGCGGCATGCCGCTGACCAGCGCGGCCGGCACCAGCACGATGGGACGCCAGCAGCCGGCCGTGATAGGACTGTCCAGCAGATCGGCCACGCCCAGCCGCACATGGCGCTCGATGTCGAAGCGGCGCGCCAGTTCGGACAGGCGCCGCTGCCAGTAATGATTGACGGTGTAGGCGCCGGCGCTGGTACGCTCGGCAACCCAGCGCAGGCCCAGCGCCAGGCGCAGCGACATCAGCGCGGCGCCGGCCAGCCACAGGCCAACCACCCACGGCAGCTGGCGGCGCACGACGGTTTCAAAGGTGGAGAGCGCGCCCTCGCCGAACAGGGCGGGCACGACGGCGACGGCAGCGGCGCCCTGGCCGGCCGCATC